>JAYVBU010000249.1:0-26223 GCA_043750335.1 Betaproteobacteria bacterium
TGGATGCCTGCGGGTGCATCCAGGATCAAATAATCGGTGCCATGCGGCGGTTTATTGAGATCGTCGTCGCGCGCATCCCAGCCGTGGATCGTGGGTAGCTCGGCTGAGCGGATGGAGAGCCAATGCTGGCTGGATTGTTGGCGATCCATATCACCCAGGGTGACCGTATCACCGTGCCAAGCCAAAAAACCAGCTAGGTTGGTTGATAAAGTAGTCTTGCCGCTGCCGCCTTTTGGATTGATCACCAAAATGGTTTGCATGAACCCCTCCCATCGTTATGGTTCGAGGATTGCCCCGTTGGAACGCTTTTTCGAATACTACGATACTTCACGCCGCTCCAACACTGCTTGGGCTAATGTGCCGGTATCGGTGTGCTCCAGTTCCCCACCCACCGGCACACCGCGCGCGATACGGGTGACTTTGATACCGCGCTCTTTCATCACTTCGCCCAGGTAATGCGCGGTGGCTTCGCCTTCGACGGTGAAGTTGGTGGCGAGCAGCACTTCTTTGACCACGCCGTCAGAGGCACGCTTGATGAGGCGCTCCAAATGCAGCTCTTTCGGGCCGATGCCATCTAAGGGCGAGAGCCGACCCATAAGCACGAAATACAGACCACGATAGACTTGGGTTTGCTCCATCATCATCAGATCGGCGGGCATCTCGATCACGCACAGGGTCGTCGTATCGCGATTGGCTGAGCTGCACAAGTTGCACACTAAGTCTTCGGTGAAGCTGTTGCACTTTTGGCAATGCTGAATTTTAGACAGCGCGTTTGAAAGCCCGCTCACTAGCCGCGCCGCACCTTGGCGGTCGTGCTGCAAGAGGAAATAGGCCATGCGCTGCGCCGACTTCGGCCCCACCCCGGGCAAGCAGCGCAGGGATTCGATGAGGTCGTCGAGAGTGGAAAGTATTTTCACTTTAGGTTTTTGGGAACCACGGATACACACGGATGAACACGGATAAAACTGCTAGGACTGCTTTTAACATCCATGCTTATCTGTGTTCATCCGTGGTTAACCAGCCTTTAAAACGGCATCTTAAAGCCAGGCGGCAAGCCCATGCCTGAGGTGAACGCGCCCATTTTTTCTTGGCTGGTCGCTTCAACCTTACGCACGGCGTCGTTCATGGCGGCGGCGACTAAATCTTCGAGCATGTCTTTGTCGTCGGCGAGCAGACTGGGGTCGATAGTCACGCGCTTCACGTCATAGCGACAGGTCATGGTGACTTTGACCATGCCCGCGCCAGCTGCGCCTTCGACTTCTACAAAAGCGAGTTGCTCCTGCATTTTTTTCATGTTTTCTTGCATCATCTGGGCCTGTTTCATCAGACCACCTATGCCGCCTTTCATCATGCTGCTCTCCTGCTATTGCTGTATGGGTTTAATGGTGGATTCGATCACTTTGGCGTCGAACTGCTCAACCAGCTCGCGCACAAAAGGGTCTTGTTCGATGGATTCGATGGCGCGTTGCTCGCGCTCTGCTTTTTGATTTTGCGATATTTGCACCGGCGTGGGGCCGGTGGTGACACCTAATTCAATATTTAATTTGATAGGACGACCGAAATATTCGGTAAGTGAATTTTTGAGTTTTTCTTGGTAAGGCTTTTCACCCAGGTGTTTGTGCGCGGGCGGCAAGGTGAGCATGAAGTTGTCGTTTTCCATGCCTTTTAATTCGCAGTGCTGCGCCAGCATCATCGCCATGCCGCCAAGTTTCAACTTGCCTACCAAGCTGATCCAATCGCCGTTGAATGCACTGGTGGCGACCACAGCAGGCGGCGCGATATAGGGTACGGCAGGTGGCGCTTGCACACGCGCTGCTGATACGGGCGTTACACCGGGGCTGGTTTTTTTTTGCGCTGAAGCCGCAGGCGCATTCGCAGTCAGCCCCGCTGCTTCTGGCCTGAACGACAGCATGCGCAACAGCGTCATGGTGAAGCCGGCATAGTCGTCGGGTGCTAAGTAAAGGTCTTTGCGCCCGTGCAGTACGATTTGATAATAAAGCTGCACCTCATCTACGCTAAAAGCTTTGGCCAGCGCTTCGATGCGGGCTTTCTCAAGCAGATCATCGGCTAGCGCTTCCGGCACCGTTTGTACCAAGGCGATTTGGTGCAGCATCACGCCCATGTCTTGCAGCGCCGCATCAAAAGATAAACTGCGCGTGGCCATATTGTCGGCAACAGTCAGCAAGCCCGACCCGTCTTGACGCGATAGCGCATCGAGCAAATCGAATAGATACGTTTGATCGACCGCGCCTAACATGGTGCGCACTTCGGCCTCTTGAATCTGCCCGCTGCCGTAGGCGATAGCCTGATCGGTGAGACTCAGCGCATCGCGCATGGAGCCTTGGGCCGCGCGCGCGAGCAGACGTAGGGCGGGCACATCGAAAGGTACGCCCTCTTCTTTCAATACATTTTCCAGGTGGCCGATGATGGCATGCGCGGGCATCTGCCGCAGATTGAATTGCAGGCAGCGCGAGAGTACGGTGACTGGAATTTTTTGCGGGTCGGTGGTGGCAAGAATAAATTTCACATGTGCCGGTGGTTCTTCCAGCGTTTTGAGCATGGAGTTGAACGCCGCTTTGGACAGCATGTGCACCTCGTCGATGAGATACACCTTGAAGCGGCCACTGGTGGGGGCGTATTGCGCGTTATCCAACACCTCTCGCATATTGTCGATGCCGGTATTGGATGCGGCATCGAGCTCGATCATATCCACATAGCGGCCACGATCAATCTCTGTACACGCCGCGCACACGCCGCACGGTTTGGAGGTGATACCCGTCTCGCAATTGAGGCACTTGGCGATGATGCGGCCCAGTGTGGTCTTGCCCACGCCGCGCGTGCCGGTGAGAAGATACGCGTGATGCAGACGGTTTTGATCCAGCGCGTTGGACAAGGCGCGCACCACATGCTCTTGCCCCACCATGTCGGCGAAGTTTTTAGGGCGCCATTTGCGCGCGAGAACTTGATAGGTCATGCCGACATTTTAACAGGCTGAAGGGCAGCTTAGCGCAGCGTAAGCCAGCAAGTTTTGCTAAAGCTGGCTTTTAAGGAATGGGGGTGGCGAGCCTGACCCCCGGCACTTGCAATAAGCGGCTGTGGCTGCTTCCTTCCGGACCTGACCAGATTCACCACCTTGCAATGCGGGGAGGCCCGCCATGAAGCTTCATGAAACATGAAGTGGGCCGCGATAATCGCCGATCCACCTAGGGAAATCAAGCTAAATCACAGCCCTGCATGCGGTCGTGATAGCGCGCCCGATAGATCACGCGCTTATGCTGCGGGCTGTCGTCGAAGCTGGTGCGGTCATGCAGCACGTTGTTGCAGATCAGGCCCATGCCGGGCGCTAAACGCACATGAAAAATATAGGGTGAATCGGCGGCGAGGATCGCTTCCAGCGCGGCCACGGCGGCTTTCACTTCGGGCGTGGCTTTCCACACGATGCTTTTACTGCGCGCGGTGTAGCGCATGTGCAGGCCGCCACTCTGGGGCAGCACCGAGAATACCGGCCCGGTTTCTTCTGCGCGGGCGACGCCGCTCTCGTCCATGCGCGCGGGGATGGTCATCACATCCGGCTCACTCAGCGCACGAATAAAATTCGGATTCTGGTCGCGCAGCAAGATATAGGCGATTTCATGATCGAGCAGGCGATTGTCGCCGCCCAGTTCTGCGCTCTGCACACAATGCAACAGCATGCCGCAGATGCGGCGCTCGATGCCGTTGTAATAGCCGTCGGTGTGCCAGCGAATCGGTTTGTTGGTGTAGGGGATAAATTCGCTGCGGGGAGCATGCGTTTCTGCTGCCACGGTGAGCGTGGAAATCGCATCTTCATCGGCCAGCAAATTGTGGTCGAGGCTCTGCATGCCGAATTGTTCGCCCATGCGGCGCGGCAAATTTTTGTCTGCTTCGCTGTGCGCGCTGGCGTAGATCGCCATATTGGCGCGGCGGCAGCGATCCAAAATGGCAGCGTGTTCTAGCGGGGTGAGATGGCGCGGGTCGTCCACCTCGACGATCAGCTCCTCAGCGCGCTGCGGATAGTGCGCCAGCTTGGCATCGCGCCACAGCCGGTAGGCAGTATCGTCTGCCAGATCGAAAGGGCGGGGCATGAGCCCTATTCCGCTTCCTGGCGCGGGAAAAAACCATTGATAAGCTTGGCAACCGTTTCAATTGCTTCCGGCGCCTGGAACTCGATAACTTGATCGATGATCCAGGTTTGGTCGTGGGCTTCCATGCGATCACGCATCACATTGGCTAAATAGCGTTTGATCGCGTAATTCGGGGCTTGTGCTGGGAACTCGAAAGTCTCGTAATCCACGGTGCGGCGATTGAGAAAATCCAGAAACTCTTCTTGATAATCGCGCGGGTCATTGCCGCCAGTCACCAGATCGCGAATATTGGTCTCAACAAATTCTCCCAATTTGACGCCCGCCGCACCGATCAAGGCGGTACGGCGTTCATCATCCACGCGCTCGAACAGCATGCGGTCAGCGATATGCAGCATGAAGGCACCCATTTCGGCGATGATGCCAAAGCCGCGCGCGGGGCCACCGATGTCGTAATCTGCCTTGGAAATATCGTCCACGGCTTTAGATGCCATTTTCCAGAAAGTCAGGGCGAGCACGCTCGCGGTTTCGTCTTCCGCGCGACCGGCATCTTTGCGAAACCATGTGGTTTTAATGCGTAATATGGCCATTAATATCCTTTAGCCACCGGATGGGCGGGGTCGGCGACCCACTCGCTCCATGATCCGGCGTAGAGCTTGGAGCCGGGCATCCCAGCGATTTCCATCGCCAAAATATTATGGCAAGCGGTGACGCCAGAGCCACACATGTGGATCACTTGCGTTGGCTGCTTGCCATCCAATATATCGCCATATTGTTCGCGCAATTCTTCAGCCGTCGTCATATTGCCCGCCATGCTGAGATTGTCGTCGAAGGGTACATTCACTGCGTGCGGCACATGGCCCGCAACAGGGTCGAGCGGCTCGATTTCACCGATGAAACGCATCTCGGCGCGCGCATCGAGAATCAAACCTGATTGATTTTGCGACGCATCGTGCACGGCATCCGCGCCCACCAGCATGTCGCTGCGAATCTGCGGCACAAATTGCTTGGGCGTGATCGACGGCGTCTCCGCTGCAAGTGTGCGTTGCTCGCGCCGCCATTTCGGCAGGCCGCCATCCAGCAAGGCCACGTTGTCGTGGCCCATCCAGCGCAGCATCCACCACAAACGTACTGCCATCGCGCCAAAACTGTCGTCATACACCACGACTTGGGTTTGCGCGTCGATGCCCCAGGCCCCGAGCGTATGCGCGAATACCTGCGGGTCAGGTAGTGGGTGACGTCCGTTATGGCCATTCTTAGGGCCAGATAAATCCCTATCCAGATGCGCGTAGCGCGCGCCGGGGATATGGCTCTGCACATAGGCTTTGCGCCCAGCTTCGGTCTCAGTGAGCGTAAAGCGGCAATCCACCACGACCCAATCCGGGTCGGTGAGGTGAAGTGCGAGTTGTTCTGTAGAAACGAGGGTGGTATGCATGTAGGTGAGGTGTGAGGCGTAAAGGGGAACCACTTTACGCCTCACCAACTACTTTAGTAGCCGCCCTTGCCGTACGGCTTAGGAAGTGCTGCTACGCGCACCGCTTGGCGCGCCGGTTGCATCGGAAACAAGTCATACAGTTTCTTTTTCCAATCCAGGCCGGGGTGCTCTTCATCCATTTCTTTGATGAAATTGCGGAAATTTGGCGTCTGTCCATCTTCTTTGTATTTGCGGCGCAGGAATTCAATCACCATCCAGTGCTCATCGGTCAGCGTGATGCCTTCTTCCGCCGCGATCGCTTTTGGCGCTTCATTGTCGTAGTTTGGCTCGACTAAAAATTTCTCTTCGTCGTACTCGAAGTCTTCGCCATTAATCATGTAACCCATAAATGATCTCCTCTGATCCAAAAGTTAAACAAATACCCAAAAATCAACTAACCGCCACGATTGACTTATGCGGAATAAAAATTCCGCAGCCAAGCTTGCGATTCGTTCCCAAACCTTCTTGCTGTATCTGCAAGGCATGCTCAATCGGCAAACCGTGCAGCATTAAACTGTAACCGTATTCAACGCCTTGCGCGGTCGTCAGCGTTTGGCGCTTGCCGCAAATGAAGCGGCTATCAATGTTTTTTTCATCCAACAACCGGATCACATCCGCTGCAAAGGCTTTTTCATCGCTGCTGCCCGTCGTCACGCAATGTGCATATAAGGGCGTATGCCATGACAAAGCGCGTAATTTCCCGGCACCAATTTTAATAACATGATCGCTAATCGTAAATTCCTGGCCCGTCAGCTGCATCAACTCCGACACCCGTTCGCGTGGCGCGCGAATCATTAGCTTGCAGCGACGCCCCACCCGCAGATTGCCGTCACCCAAATTCGCTCCCTGAATCGGATGGATTCCCAACATCTCCACATCCCCTAGCCAGGGCATGAGTCCAGACAACGCCAAAAACAGGGCGTAACCATGATCAACAGGCAACAATTCAGCCTGTAGATCGAATTGGATATCTGTGACCGCCGCAGCGTCTAAATCCGGTTTGACGAAATTATCGTCCGCAAGCCAGCCGATGATGATGCTCCCGTTATCGTTAAAGCAGGCAGGGCAAACTACTTATGTTTTTCCAAAGCCACGCCTGCTGATGTAAAATCTGAACCCCCTAAGATAAACAATCAGGTAGGGGCAAATCAAGCCCTCTCAAGCCAGACTGCCAAATTAGGGTGTAGCTATACTCCTTTCGGGTAGTACGGGGCTAGCTACTCAGAATGATAGTGCCGGGGATTAACACCGCAGTAATATTTTGCCCACTTCAAGCCGACGCTAAAAGCACGGTAAGACAAACAGGGCCCGCATTCAAATTTCTATTTTTTTGCGGGAAAATTAAGTTTTAAACGATTTTTTAAAGTGAACGGAGAGATACGTCATGGCTAAGAAAACTTACGAAACGCCTATGCTCGACCAACTCGAAACAGGCCCATGGCCTAGCTTCGTTACCGGCTTGAAGCGCTTGGCTAACGACAACGATATGATGGTTGACCTGATGGGCCAACTTGAAGCGTCCTACCAAACCAAAAAAGGTTACTGGAAAGGCGGCACAGTCGGCGTGTTCGGTTATGGCGGCGGCGTGATCCCCCGTTTCACCGAATTAAAAAAAGACGGCAAGCCGGTTTACCCCGACGCAGCAGAATTCCACACCCTCCGCATTCAACCACCCGCTGGCATGCACTACAGCTCGAAGCTGTTGCGCGACATGAGTGACGTGTGGACGAAGCATGGCTCCGGCCTGATCGCCTTCCACGGCCAATCCGGCGACATCATGTTCCAAGGGATTACCACCGCAAACGTGCAACCCGCATTCGACGAACTGAATGAAATGGGCTTTGACATGGGTGGCGCAGGCCCCGCATTACGCACTTCTATGTCTTGCGTTGGTGCTGCACGTTGCGAAATGTCTTGCTACGACGAAGCACGCGCACTGCGTACCGTCATTAACAACAACCTGGACGACATGCACCGTCCGGCTTTGCCTTACAAATTCAAATTCAAGTTCTCTGGCTGCCCGAACGACTGCGTAAACGCCATTCAACGTTCCGACATGGCAACCATCGGCACTTGGCGCGACAACATTCAGACCAAAGATGTCCACGCTAAAGCCTGGGTCAAAAAGAACGGCATGGAAGCGCTGGTCAATCAAGTGGTTTCTATGTGCCCCACCAAGGCCATCTCGCTCAAGAAAATCGGCGAAACGTCTGAAGGTGATGGCTTCTCCACCGTAGCCGTTAACGACACCCAATGCCTCGAAATCGACAACCACAACTGTGTACGTTGCATGCACTGCTTGAACGTGCTGCCAGGTGCCTTGTTGCCCGGTAAAGATCGCGGCGCATCCATTCTGGTCGGCGGCAAGGGCGTGCTGAAAATCGGCGCGACCATGGGCACCATGGTGATCCCGTTCATGAAACTCGAATCGGATGAAGATTACGAGAAGCTGAACGAGTTGGGCCGCAACATTCTCGATTTCTTTGCTGAAAACGCACTGGAGCACGAGCGTACCGGCGAGATGATCGACCGCATTGGTCTGGTCAACTTCCTTGATGGTATCGGCCTCGAAGTCGATCCGAACATGATCCGCGAGCCGCGCAACAATCCTTACTTCAGAGGTGACGATTGGGATGCAGAAGTGGAAAAATGGAACGAGCGCCAAGCTGGCTAACGTTAACCAAAATACCTAATTCGTAAAGAGGAATAGACATGGCAGAAATGCGTCAACCAATCGAGAGCGGTGCGCCGGATCCCAAGCAGTACATGCACCCGACCATGGTTAAGAACTATGGCAAGTGGATTTATCACAGTCATCCGAAACCCGGCGTTCTGTTTCATGAAGCCGAAAGCGGCGACAAAATTTGGACCGTTAAAGCCGGTACTCAGCGTCAGATGGACGTTTATACCATCCGTAAGCTGGCCGACATTGCAGACCAATTCGCCGATGGTTTTGTACGCTTCACCACCCGCTCCAATATCGAGTACATGGTTACGGACGAGACCAAAGTCGAGCCGCTGATTAAAGCGCTGTTTGACAATGGCTTCCCCGTTGGCGGCACCGCCAACTCAGTTTCCATGATCTCGCATACCCAAGGCTGGCTGCACTGCGACATCCCGGGTACAGATGCTTCGGGCGTTGTCAAAGCGCTGATGGATGACCTCTATCACGAGTTCATCAACTGCGAAATGCCGAACCGCGTCAAACTCTCTACCTCTTGCTGCGAAATTAACTGCGGTGGCCAGGCAGATATCGCGATCATCGTGCAACACACCAAACCACCCAAGATTAACCACGACCTCGTGGCCAACGTGTGCGAACGTCCTTCTGTCGTTGCACGTTGCCCAGTCGCGGCGATCCGTCCCGCACTGGTGAACGGCAAGCCTTCACTAGAAGTAGATGAAAAGAAATGCATCTGCTGCGGCGCTTGCTACCCACCCTGCCCCCCAATGCAGATCAACGATCCTGAGTTTTCCAAGATCGCTATCTGGGTTGGTGGTAAGAACTCGAACGCCCGTTCGCGCCCGACATTCCACAAATTGGTCGCTGCAGGCCTGCCGAACAACGCACCGCGTTGGCCGGAAGTGGGTGAAGTGGTTAAGAAAATCCTGGCCATCTACAAAGGTGATGCGCACCCCTGGGAGCGTATGGCTGACTGGATCGACCGGATTGGCTGGCCGCAGTTCTTTGAGAAGACCGGTTTGCCCTTCACCAAATATCATATTGATGATTGGAAAGGTCACCGCGCCACGCTCAATCAATCGGCGCATATCCGCTTTTAATTAGCCTTCATTACTCCCGTTTCTCTGTTGAGAACGGGAGTGGTGCTATTAAAAAACCTTACTAAAATCAGGGGTTTTGATGAAATTTGCAATCATGATTAACGAAGGTGTTTATCAACACCAATCGACCGATAGCGCTTATCAGTTTGCCAAGGCGGCAATTGAAAAAGGGCATGAGGTTCCACGTATTTTTTTCTATCACGATGGCGTGTATAACGCGAGCAGTCTGACCGAGCCTCCGCAAGATGACCGCAACATCGTCTCGCGTTGGACCAAACTGGCGCAAGAACACAACATCGACATGGTGGTGTGCGTTGCAGCAGCGCTCCGCCGCGGGATTAAGGACGAAAACCTGGCCGAGGGATTCCGCATCTCTGGTCTGGGCCAGTTGGTCGAAGCGGGTATTCAGGCTGACCGACTCGTCGTGTTTGGCGATTAATGGGGGATCAAATGAGTGAAGCAACTGGCGGTATCGATTTTGAAGACGAGGATGCATCCGGCGTCGTCAAGAAATTCATGTTTGTAAACCGTAAGGCCCCCTATGGCACGATTTACGCATTGGAATCGTTGGAAGTTGTGCTGATTAGCGCAGCCTTTGACCAGGATGTCAGCTTGGCCTTTCTGGATGACGGCGTGTACCAAATCGTGAAAGCACAGCACACCAAGGCGATTGCGATGAAAAATTTCTCGCCGACCTACCGTGCGCTAGAAGGTTACGACATTGAAAAACTTTACGTCGAAAAAGAGTCTCTCGAGCAGCGCGGCCTCACGGAGGACGACTTGCTGGTTGACGTTCAAGTCATGAGCTCGGCTGAAATGGTCAAGGTCATGAACGAGCAAGACGTAGTCATCAGTTTCTAAGGGGATGAGATGCTGCACATAGTAAATAAATCACCGTTTGAAAATCGCACGTTGGACAGCTGTCTACGCGTCGCGCTGAATGATCCTAGCTGCGCGCTGCTCCTCACTGAGGATGCTGTTTATGCTGCTTCGAAAGGCAACATCATCGAAAACAAGATCAAAGACGCTTTGGGCAAAGTTAAGGTGTACGCCCTGTGGCCCGATCTTGAAGCACGCGGCATGCAAGATCGCGTGATTGAAGGAATCAAAATGGTCGACTACGGCGGTTTTGTGGATCTGGTTGCCGAACACAGCAACTGCCAATCCTGGCTGTAACACAATCTTTAGTGAGAGGAGTAATGCAATGTCTTCAGTAGAATTGAACGGCAAGTCTTATGAAACAGACGAGGAAGGCTATCTCGTGAATTTGGGTGAGTGGGATGAAACCATCGCTGCCTATCTGGCCGAGCAAGAAAAAGTGGATATGAGCGAAAGCCACTGGGAAGTCGTTAACTTCCTGCGCGAGTATTACAACGACTACCAAATCGCACCAGCCATTCGCGTGTTGACCAAAGCGATCGGCAAGAAACTTGGGCCAGAAAAAGGCAACAGCAAATACCTGTACGAACTGTTCCCCTACGGCCCCGCCAAGCAAGCTTGTAAAATTGCTGGCTTGCCGAAGCCAACCGGCTGTATCTAAGCCATAGAGTTGAGCAGTGCGCCGCTTGATAACCTCAAGCGGCGTCTTTAACGCATAACAAATTTGTTTATTGTGAGGTAGGTCATGCCCGTTCTGACCATTGTGTACGCAATCCTGTTTTACGCCGCCACGGCCATTCTCGTGTTTGGGGTCGGCTTCAAGATTTATGGCTATGCGCGCACCCCTGCCCCGCTCAAAATTCCGACTACGCCCGCGCCTACCACCGCGACGGGAGTAGCCTTCCGCATGGCCCGCGAGGTCGTGCTATTTGAAAGTCTGTTCAAAGCCACCAAGTGGACTTGGCTCTTTGGTTATCTATTTCACGGTGCCTTGGTGCTCGTACTGTTACGCCACTTCCGCTATTTCCAAGAACCTGTATGGATGGTGATTGATTTAGTCCAACCATTCGGGCTATACGCCGCATTCGCCATGGTTGCTGGTTTATCAGGACTATGGGCACGTCGCTTCCTAGTGGACCGAGTGCGCTACATTTCGACTTTGTCAGACCATCTCATGCTGGCCTTGCTCCTGGCCATCGCCTTGTCTGGCCTTAGCATGAAGTACGTTGCCCATACCGATATCGTTAGCTTAAAGGCCTTCATGCTCGGCTTAATGGCTTTTGAATTGCAACCTTTGCCTGAAGACCCATTTCTATTGGTTCATCTTGGGCTGGTCGCTACCTTGATGATTATTTTTCCGATCAGTAAGTTGCTGCATGCGCCAGGTATCTTCTTCAGCCCGTCGCGTAACCAAGTAGATAACCCGCGTGAACATCGTTATGTCGCACCGTGGGCCGCTAAATTAGACCAAAAATAGGACGCTCAAAAATGGCAGCCCCTAAATTCGAAGTCCCCAAACTCAAGGAAGTGTCGGAAGTGCCGCGCATCCACGAAGGTGCGATGGCTCACACGAAATCCTATGTGGCATCTGCGGCGATTCAACAAGCGATTGGCTTCCCAGGAGAATTAGTAGAAAACTGGGAAACCAAAGCCATTGAAAAAATGGGAGACCTGTTAACGAAATACCGCTCGTTTAAAGTTTATTTGGATGCCTGCGTTCACTGCGGTGCTTGCACCGACAAGTGCCACTATTTCCTCGGCACAGGCGACCCGATCAACATGCCGGTTGCACGTCAGGACCTCGTACGCAGCGTATATCGTCGCCACTTTACGTTTGCCGGAAAATATTTCCCGAAACTGGTGGGTGCTAAGGACTTAACGCGCGAAGTACTCGACCAGTGGTACACCTACTACAACCAGTGTTCCGAGTGCCGCCGCTGCTCCGTGTTTTGCCCCTACGGCATCGACACGGCAGAAATCACCATGGGCGCGAAAGAGATTCTTGACTCAATCGGCTATGGGCAGAAATACACCAACGAAATCGTTGGTAAAGTGCAACGCATCGGCAACAACCTGGGCTTGCCCGGCCCGGCCTTACTGGATACGCTCGAAGGCTTGGA
Organism: Betaproteobacteria bacterium; assembly: GCA_043750335.1. Classification (GTDB taxonomy): domain Bacteria; phylum Pseudomonadota; class Gammaproteobacteria; order Burkholderiales; family Thiobacteraceae; genus RBG-16-58-11. Next base: position 12,357 of record JAYVBU010000249.1, read on the forward strand.
AGAAGACATCGAAGCCGAAACCGGTGTAGCGGTGCGTATGCCGCTCGACCAAAAAGGGGCCGAAGTACTTTTGGTTACGCCGTCCGCCGACTTTTTCTCCGAGCCGCATGTCGAGTCACTCATTGGCTATGCCAAAGTGTTCCACGCGGCAGGGGTTAGCTGGACACTGTCTTCGCATGCATCCGAGGCAGGCAACTTCGGCTTGTTCATCGGCAATTACGAAACCATGCGGAATATCGCCCTGCGGATTCGTGAAGCCGCTTTAGAGTTGGGCGTCAAACGCATCATCGTTGGCGAATGCGGTCATGCTTGGCGTGTCGCCTATAGTTTCTGGAATACCCTCGCCGGCATCGGCGCAGGTGGCACCGATCCCTTCTCGATCGAATTGCAACAGCAACTTGATCCACGCTATCCCGCGCCGCAGCATATTTGCGAATTCACCTATGATTTGCTGAAAAGCGGCGCAATCACGGTGGATAAATCACTCAACGATCACCGCGTGATTACTTATCACGACTCTTGCAACGTCGCGCGCGCTTCGCGCATGGGCGATATGCCCGGCGGTCAATTCGTCATCCCGCGCGAAATCATCAAAATGGTCGCGAACAATTATCACGACATGGCGGCTGACACTATTCACGAAAGCACCTTCTGCTGCGGTGGTGGTGGCGGTTTATTGACTGACGATCTGATGGAATTGCGCGTTAAAGGCGCTTTGCCACGTATGGAGGCGTTGAATAACGTCGTGCAAGGTCACCAAGTTAATTTTATGGCGACGATTTGCGCGATCTGTAAAGCCCAATTCAGTAAAGTTCTACCCTACTACGGCTTTGAAATGGGCATGGTAGGTGGCATCCATCAACTGGTCAGCACAGCGATCCGGTTGGACCCCAAACAATAACGTTTTAAGCTAAACAAGTACGACTGTTTAAGGAGATTCAGATGGCAGCCCCAAATCAACCGAAGACCGATGGCAAAACCTACCGCCGCTATAAAGAAGGCGATAGCCAAACACACTCGATGGCCAACTGGCTATTCGAGGGTGACGAAACATACAAGTGCCCAGAATACGTTCTGGCCACGCCTCCATGCCAAGGTAGCTGCCCCTCTGGCGAAGATATTCGCGGCTGGCTCAATATTGTGCGCGGCATCGAAAAGCCACCCGCAGGCACGACTTGGCAGGAATATGCTTTCCGTCGCATGACATCGGCTAATCCTTTCCCATCGGTCATGGGTCGTGTTTGCCCCGCGCCATGTGAGAGCGGCTGCAACCGTAACATGGTCGAAGACAAAGTCGGCATCAACTCGGTTGAGCACTTTGTCGGTGAATGGGCGATTCAAAACAATATGGCCTTCACCCCAAATGAAAACAAAACAGGCAAAAAAATCGCCATTATCGGCGGGGGCCCTGCTGGCTTGGCAGTCGCCTATCAACTGTCTTTAAAAGGCCACTCCTGCACCATTTTTGACGAGCACCAAGAGCTGGGCGGCATGATGCGCTACGGCATTCCTGGCTTTCGCACACCGCGCAAAATTCTGGATGCGGAAATCAAACGGATTACCGACTTGGGCGTTGAAGTTCACACCAATACGCGCATCGGCACCGACGTTACACTCGCTCAATTAGAAACAGATTACGACGCGATCTTCATGGGTATGGGCGCACAAAGTGGCCGTCCTCTGCCAGTGCCCGGCTCCGAAGCACCGAACTGTGTTACCGCTATGGCTTTCCTGCGCGCATTCAACGACGGACGTCTGCAACACGTTGGTCAACGCGTGGTGGTCATCGGTGGTGGTGATACGTCTATCGACGTGGCAACCGTAGCGCGTCGCTTGGGTAACGTAACCAAAATCAATGAAGGCGACCGCCCGGAATTTGTGATCTCAGGCCATGTGGCGCATGACGTCGCAGCGGTTTCAGCCCGTCAAGGTGCTGAAGTAATCCTGATTACACGTGCCACTATCGACAAGATGAATGCAGCCAAAGCCGAAGTAGATCATGCGCTATCCGAAGGCATCATCATCAAAGGCGGCCTGACGCCAATCGCCGTAGTTACAGGCCCAGATGGCCGCGCAACTGCATTGCGCGTTGCCGAATTCGAGATGGTCAAAAATGAAACGAAAATCAAGGAAGGCTCCGAGTTCGATATTCCTGCCGACCTGATCGTTTCTGCCATCGGCCAAGCGGTCGATTTCACCGGCATGGAAGCATTCGACAACGGCAAAGGTTTGATGACCGCCGACAAAAATTACCGCGTACCGGGCAAAGAGAAATATTTCGTTGGCGGCGACGTATTGCGTCCGCACCTGCTCACCACGGCTATCGGCCACGGCTCCATCGCCGCCGACAGCATCGAACGTTTCTTGGCTGAAGAAGAATTGGAAAAGCGTCCTAAAGTTGACGTACATTTCTTTGACGTACATCGCAAGATGGTCGAAAAAGGCCTGAAGCTGGAAGATTATGACCACAAAGCAGAATGGGGCACGTCGGAAAAAAACTTCGCCATGCACAACTTTGAAGATCGCTCTTCAAAATATGTGATCCCATCCAACGAATTGTTCTTGGGCCACTTTCCGAACACTTCTCGCTTGATTCGCGAAGAAATCAATCTCACCGCCGAACAAGCGCTGGGTAACTTCGACGAACGCTTGATGACCTTGTCCGAAAAAGATGTAGTGGCTGAAGCCAAGCGTTGCATGAGCTGCGGCCTATGCTTCGAATGCGACAACTGCGTGATTTATTGCCCGCAAATTGCCGTATTCAAAGTCAAGCGCGACAAGCAAACGACTGGCCGCTATGTGGACACCGACTACTCCAAGTGCATCGGTTGCCATATTTGCGCCGACGTATGCCCGACTGGCTACATTAAAATGGGTATGGGTGATTAATTATGTTTTGGCAGTCTAAGCGGATGTGGAAATGGGCAGCGGGCATCCTCGCGGTGCTGCTGCTCTCGGTAGGTGCGTATGCGGCGTCCAGCACAGCGGACAAAGCGGCGCGCACCGCCAAGCCCGAGATCGTAATTGATAGAATCAAGAGTGGCGAAAAGTGCGTGGAAGAAACAAGCTTCATGCGCAAGAACCACATGAACCTCTTGATGCATCAACGCGACGACACGATGCACAAGGGTATTCGCACCGCGAAGCACAGCCTGCAAAATTGCATTAATTGCCACGCCAGCACGAAAAATAACAGCGTACTCGGCAGCAATGAAAATTTCTGCCAGGGTTGCCATACGTATGCAGCCGTGAAATTGGATTGCTGGGAATGTCATGCCAGCAAGCCAAAACAAGCACAGCCAACTAGCGCACCGGCAGTCGCCGCGAAAACGCCAGTGTCTCCTGGCAACGTTGGAACGGACAAAAAATGAGCGATAAACAACTTTCCGATACTGCACAAGAAGTTGACGAGCATCGTCGCAACTTTATTGGCGCATCTGCCGCACTGGCGGGCCTAACGGTTGCGCCGGGCGTTGTGGTGTATGGCTTAGCACATGCAAAGCCAGACGACGTGCCTGTCACCAACAAAGTTCGTTGGGGCATGTTGGTCGATGCCACAAAGTGTGCAGAAGGATGCACCGATTGCGTCAGCGCATGCCATACGGAAAATGCAGTACAAAGCGGCGCGCTTGAAACCGACCCGCATTGGATACGCAAAGTTGAATTGAAAGACACGCGCACCGGCCGCAGCCAATCGCTGCCTGTGTTATGTCAGCATTGCGAAGAGCCGCCCTGCGTCGATGTGTGCCCCACCGGCGCATCGTTCAAGCGAGAAGACGGTATTGTGCTGGTTGATCGCCACATCTGCATCGGTTGCCGTTATTGCGTAATGGCTTGCCCGTACAAAGCGCGCTCGTTCATTCACGAAACCTTGACTGACCAAAACCCCGATGTGCCGCGCGGCAAAGGCTGCGTCGAATCCTGCACAATGTGCGTACATCGCGTGGATCGCGGCCAACAACCCGCATGCGTCGAAGCATGTTCTAAGGCGGGCCATAACGCGATTATCTTTGGCGATTTAAACGATCCCAGCAGTGACATTGCGAAACGTGTCTCAGGACACCCCACGTCGCAGTTGCGTGCCGATCTGGCGCTCAACCCCGGCGTACGTTACGAAGGGCTTTAAACCATGGCATCCATCACTTTCCGCGAACTAGAAGGCAACAGCCCGCGTTACTGGTTTTTGCTCGGGTTTATTGCGCTATTTGTCGCGCTTGGATTAGGCGCTGCCTATTACATGGAACACCACGGCCATATCGTTACCGGCATGAACAACTCCATCGTCTGGGGCATGCCTCACGTATTCGCCGTATTCCTGATCGTCGCCGCCTCTGGTGCGCTCAACGTAGCGTCCATCGCCTCCGTCTTTGGCAAGGTCATGTACAAGCCTTTGGCACCGTTGTCGGCCCTGTTGGCATTCTCCCTGCTGATGGGGGGGCTGACGGTCTTGATGCTGGACCTAGGTCGCCCTGACCGCTTGATAATCGCCATGACTTACCTCAATCTGAAGTCAGTTTTCGCATGGAACGTAGTGCTCTACACCGGTTTTTTCTCCATCGTCGCCGTGTATATCTGGACCATGATGGAAAAGAAAATGAATGGCTACTCTAAAGCTGCTGGTATGGCCGCTTTTATCTGGCGCCTGATTCTCACCACCGGCACCGGCTCCATTTTCGGTTTCCTCGTTGCACGTGACGCCTACAGCTCAGCCCTGCTGGCACCGATGTTTATCATCCTATCGTTTGCCTACGGCTTGGCTTTGTACCTACTGGTACTGATTGCTGCCTATACCTGGAGCGGTCGCCCGCTGGGTGATGCGGTTCTGAAGCGCTTGGGCAGGCTGCTTGCCGTATTCATCGGCGCCTCGCTGTATTTCGTCTTTGTATATCACCTGACCAATCTCTACTTCACCAAACAGCATGCCGTTGAGCATTTCATCCTGGTGAGTGGCGGCGTGTACACCACCGTATTCTGGGTGGGGCAAATCATCATCGGCGGCGTGATTCCGCTCATCATTCTGCTGAACCCGACCTTGCGTGCTTCGCGCAGTTTGTTGTTGGCAGCATGCTTGATGGTGGTTGGCGGCGGTTTAGCGCAAATGTACGTCACTATCATTGGCGGGCAAGCTTTCCCACTCGATATCTTCCCCGGCTGGGAAGAAAAAAGCGCCTTCTTCGATGGCGTGGTGCACCACTACGCCCCCAGCCTGCCAGAAATACTGCTCGGCATGGGCGGTCTGGCAATTGCCTTGGCCATGGTGACGTTCGGCATCAAGATTCTACGTTTCATGCCGGATAGTCTAGCCGATGCGGAGATTGATCCGCATGCCAAGGCCTAATCTACCCGAGCGGAGTGGGGCGTAAGCGCCCTCTCCAGCGGGAAAAAACCAATGCCCGCCGAGCGTCGTATGAGCCGTTTCCTCGTCTCTGCCGCCCATAAATCCTCGGGCAAAACGACCGTCAGCATTGGACTATCCGCCGCCCTGACCGCACGTGGTCTCAAAGTTCAGCCCTTCAAAAAAGGGCCGGACTACATCGACCCCATGTGGCTATCCGCCGCTACCGGACGCGCCTGCCGCAATCTTGATTTTTACCTAATGCAGCGCGAAGAAATTTCAGCGCTATTCGCGCGCCAAAGCCAGGATGCCGACCTCGCCCTAGTAGAGGGCAATAAAGGTTTGTACGATGGGCTGGAGTTGGATGGCAGCAACAGCAACGCGGCTTTGGCCAAGCTCCTGAACCTGCCGGTCATACTGGTCATAGACACGCGCGGCATGATTCGTGGTGTCGCGCCGCTGCTACTGGGCTACCAAGCATTTGATCGCGAGGTCAATATCGCTGGAGTGATTTTGAATCACGTCGGGGGCAGCCGCCACGAATCGAAACTGCGCGCCGTCGTCGAACATTACACCGATGTCCCCGTGCTTGGGTGCGTACAGCACGACAAGGCTTTGGGTATCGTCGAGCGACATCTTGGCCTCATGCCCTCCAACGAAGCAACTGCGGGCACACAGCACATCGCTGAGATTGGTCGGCTTATCGGTGCACAAGTCGATCTCACGCGTTTGATGCAAATTGCCGACAGCGCACCGCCGCTCACAGTTCAGCACACGCCTCAGACGGTGCTGAAAACGCCGTCAACACTACGCATTGGCATCGCTCAAGACGAAGCTTTTGGCTTTTATTACGCGGATGATCTGGAGGGATTACGCGCCGCCGGGGCAGAGCTGATTTCTTTCAGCCCGATCAATGACAAACACCTGCCACAGGTAGATGCCTTATTTCTCGGCGGGGGGTTTCCAGAGGTATTTGCACACGCGCTAGCCGCGAACCAATCGCTGCGTAGGGAAATTCACACAGCTATTGAATCGGGCATGCCAACGTATGCCGAATGTGGCGGTCTCATGTATCTGGCGCGCTCGATTTCCTGGAAAGGGGAAACACACAACATGGTGGGCGTCGTACCAGGCGATGTAGTGATGCACGAAAAACCCGTTGGTCGTGGCTATGTACGCCTGAAAGAAACCGCGAATTTCCCTTGGCCGAGCGACACACCACCGACCACCGTCATGGCGCACGAATTTCATTACTCGAGCCTGGAAAATCTGCCCAAAAATTTACACTACGCCTACGAAGTCGAGCGCGGCTTCGGCATCGACGGTCAGCATGACGGGCTCGTGTATAAAAATCTGCTCGCCGCCTACACGCATTTACGGAGCTTGCAAGGTTATAACTGGTCCGCGCGTTTCGTGGCGTCGATACATCAGCATCTCACAGCGCGCACCACTGCGCGTGCGACAAGCTAATTCAAATTCATTAGGAGAGCATTGCAATGGCGCAATTTTTTATCGTCACCCCTCAAGCGGCAGAACAAATAAAATCCGCCGCCCAGCAAAGTGAGGAAATGGCAGAGCCCACCTTACGCATCGCTGCGCGTACTTTGCCCGATGGCAGCATTGATTACAGCATGGGCTTTGATGAGCAACGCGAATTCGATTTAGAGATCGCCGCCCATGGCGTCAGCGTTCTCATTGGCCCCAGCAGCCGCCCCTTTCTGGAAGGCGTCACGCTTGATTTTGTAGAGATGGAGCCGGGCCAGTTTCATTTTATTTTCATTCCGCCGCCCGTTGCGGCAAGCCAAGACAAGGCCGGCGAAGGCCGCGCATAACTGCGAAATCTATCGGGGCAGCCATGCAAACATTCGACGTGATCGTGATCGGCAGCGGGCCCGGCGGCTACAAGGCAGCGCTGTCTGCCGCGCAGCGCGGCGTCAAAGTTGCGCTCATCGAAAAATCTTTGCCCGGCGGCACGTGCCTCAATCAAGGATGCATCCCCAAAAAAACCATCTTGCATTTAGCCTCCCTAATCGAAGACATGCAGCACTTACAAGGGCGCGGCTTGGTCGGCCAGGTTAAAGGCGATTTCCGTGCCGCAATGCGGCACAAAGAAGACGTGGTTGTTGGTATCCGCAATAATTTTCCGGTCTGGCTGCGGCGCTTGGGTGTGAAGATTTTTCATGGCAATGGCCGCTTCGTCGCGCCTTATCAGATTGAAGTGGAATCGCACGACCCTCTACTCGCACAAGACCGTGCACACCAGCGCCATCAGCATTTGACCGCGCCTAAAATTATCATCGCCACCGGTGCAACACCGATCACCTTGGCAGAGTGTCCGATTGACGGCAAGATCGTCATGACCTCGCGCGAATTCATGTTTGATTTAGTAGAGCAGCCGGAATCTATGCTCTTTGTCGGCGGTGGCACGGTCGGGGTTGAATTAGCGTATTTCATGCATCAATACGACACCCATGTACGCATCGTAGAAAAAACAGACAGATTGCTTCCCTACGCGCGCATCCCCGATCACGCTTGCACAACGCTAGAACAAAAATTCAAGCGCATCAACCTCGATTACCGCATCAACACTACCGTCACCCATTGCGACATATCGAGCGGAAAAGCCATGATAACGTTCAGCGATGGCAGTCAAGCCAGCTTCGACAAGGTGCTGGTCGCTGTAGGTCGCAGCCCCGTCATTGCAGGGCTGGCGCTAGATCAAGCCGGCATCGCGACCAATGAAGAAGGCTTCATCGCCACATCGGAATATCTCGAAACCAACGTGCCTGGCATTTATGCCATTGGCGACGTGAAGCCGGGTCCAATGACCGCGAACGCTGCCCTACACGATGCTAAAATCGCGGCCGCCAATGCAGTTGAAGGTAATCAATTCACTTTCAACTATTTCAAAGTACCGATGGTGATTCATTCAGCAGTAGAGATTGCTGCCGTCGGCCTCACCGAAGAACAAGCCGAAGCAGCGGGTTTTGATGCTGAAACGGCGCGCACCAGTTTCGGCGGCTCAGGTAAAGCACGTGCTTACCATGACACCGAAGGCTTCGTCGAAGTGGTACATGATGCAGAGACGGGCCAATTGCTCGGTGGTTGCGTCGTCGGCCCAGAGGCGGGGGAACAAATTCAAATGATGACTGCCGCTTGCCAATCGGATCGCGGCTTGTGGTTCTTTAAAGAGTTATCTTACAGCCATCCTTCATGGGCGGAGGAGTTTGAAACAGCCATCGAACCGTGCACTTCGGCGCTTTCAAAATCTAAAAACGAAATTTTCCGTCCGGGCATTTACGCAGCGCATGAATAGCCATTTTTTCTAACGAAATATTACTGAGTTAAACGCTTATGGAATTCCTCCCCATCTTTATGAATCTGCGCGGTGCTAGCTGCCTCGTTGTCGGTGGCAATGAAATTGCCGCGCGCAAAGCCGCCCTCCTCCTACAAGCAGGCGCGCATGTAACGGTTGTCGCACCTACACTCGCAGCAGCATTCTCAGATCTCGCCCCGCAAGATCGCCTACAACATCAATATGGAGAATTCGAGTCTTCGCTGCTCAATGGCAAGACCCTCGTGATCTGTGCGCATGAATCTGAAAGCATAAGCCGCATCGTTTCTGAAGCCGCCAAGGCGCGGCAGATACCGGTTAATGTCGTGGACACGCCCGCACTCTGCTCATTTATCCTACCCTCCATCATTGATCGCTCGCCGATACTCGTAGCAGTCTCCAGCGGCGGCGCATCTCCCGTGCTGGCGCGCATGCTACGCGCGCGATTAGAGACGCTGATTCCCTCCGCATACGGACGTCTCGCCACCCTCGCCGGGCAATTCCGCGACAAAGTAAAACAACGTTTTACCCGCTCTGAAAACCGGCGTATTTTTTGGGAAAAAGTATTTCAAGGCCCCATCGCAGAGATGGTGTTCGCCGGGCAGGACCAAGCCGCGCATCAAGCGCTGGACGACATGCTCTCGCAACAAACCGAATCCGAGCATCCGATGGGCGAGGTGTATTTGGTGGGTGGTGGCCCAGGCAATCCTGACCTACTTACCTTCCGTGCGCTGCGCTTAATGCAGCAGGCCGACGTGGTCGTGCATGACAATTTAGTGACTCCCGCAGTACTCGATATGGCACGACGTGACGCTGAGCGTATCTACGTCGGAAAACAACGCGACAACCACGCCCTACCGCAAGAAGGCATCAACGAACTGTTAGTGAGACTGGCAAAAGAAGGCAAGCGCGTACTGCGACTCAAAGGCGGCGACCCTTTCATCTTCGGGCGCGGCGGCGAGGAAATCGAAACTTTGGCGCAGCATGGCGTACCGTTCCAAGTGGTACCAGGCATCACCGCCGCATCCGGCGTCGCCTCCTATGCCGGCATCCCCCTCACCCATCGCGATCACGCGCAAGCCTGTATCTTCGTCACCGGCCATCTCAAAGACGGCAGCATGGACCTGGATTGGGAAATGCTCGCGCGCCCCAAACAAACCATCGTGATCTACATGGGCCTACACGGCCTGCCATCGCTGTGCGAGCAACTCATCAAACATGGCCTGACCAATGACACCCCCGCCGCCATCGTGCAGCAGGGCACGACCTCAAAGCAACGCGTCGTCACCGGCACTTTGGCAACGTTGCCCGACATCGCCGCCGAAGCCAAACTACAAGCGCCCACGCTCATCATCGTCGGCAGCGTCGTCTCGCTACATCACAAACTGAAGTGGTTCAATCCGAAAGATTCAAAGGACAAGCTGGAAGCGGCGCCGTTGCAGGAAGAAAAAACTCGCTGAACTTGAGGCCGCCACCCCGGCCATCAATTCCCGCTCGGGCCGCGTGTCGCGAACTTATGCTCTACCGCAAACACCGCTGCTTCTACGCGCGACGAAAGATTTAGCTTAGCAAGAATGTGCCGTACATGGAGCTTGACGGTGTCGTGGCTGATATTAAGGGCGCGGGCAATTGCCTTATTGGATTGGCCCCGGCTTAGGTAGGAAAGTATCTCGCGCTCGCGCTGGGTGAGTTGCGTCAGCAGCGAATCCGAGGTGCCCTGCTTTTGATCCAATAGATTAACCAGCTTGCCGGTCATCTCCGGCGCGACGACAGTTTCACCGCGCGCTGCGCGCAGGACTGCGTCTTCTACATCATTCGGTTCCATATTTTTTAACAAATAACCGCGCGCACCTGCGCGCAGTGCGGCAGCTAAATCTTCTTGCGAATCGCTTACGGTTAGCAGCAAGCACGGCAAGGTGTAGCCCGCTTCTCGCAACTGGTTTAACAGGGTGATGCCATCGGTGCCAGGCATGTTGAGATCGAGCACGGCCACATCGGGTTTGTGTTCATCCAAAATGGCGGTCGCTTCGCTAGGCTTACCGGACATGGCGACGACTTTTACCTTGCCGTGGCGCTCCAGTAGCTCGGCCAAGCCCATGCGAAACAAGGTGTGGTCATCAAATAAAACGATTCTGATTGCTTCGCTCATGCCGCGCTTACCTTCCGTTGAGTGGCGGGAAACTCGAGGTACACGCGCATCCCTATGCCAATATGACTTTCAAAAATGATGTCGCCGCCGAGCCGCTGCGCGCGTTCGCGCATGATGTTCAAGCCCAGATGCATGCCGGGGCCGGCATCATGCGCATTAAGGCCGATGCCGTCATCTTGCACCGTCACCGCATATTTTCGGTCGATAAGCTCGATGCTAATACGCACGTTTCGCGCGTGTGAATGCTTAGAGATATTCGCCAACGCTTCTTGCACGATGTAGAAAACTTGTACTTCTTGATCCGGTATTAAGTCGATGTCGCTTACGCGATTAGCAAACACAACTTCGACGCCGGTGCGATTGTGAAAACTTTGAATCACATCCTCCAGCGCAGGTAACAAGCCGCGCGGGTCCATTTTTTGGCGGAATTGATTTAATAATTCACGCAGGCCTGAATAGGCGGTTTCCATCGCGTCATCTACTTGCGCGAGATATTTGTCGGTATTCGGTTTATCGCCGTCGTGGATCGCCTCATTTAGCAGTGCTAAGCGCATTTTCATATACGCTAAAGTTTGCGCGAGTGAATCGTGAATTTCATTCGCCAACATTTGCCGCTCATCCATGATGGTGATACGCAAATTTTCGCGCGTGAGACGCGCATTTTCTAGCGCCATACCCAGATGCTCGCTGATGGAGAGAAACAACAGAGATATTTCTTCCGGGATAGGCCGGTCATCGGGCATGAACAGGTTGTACACGCCCATGATCTTGCCTTTGTGCCGTAATGGCACGGCAATCACCTCTTTGCAGCGATTGCCGAAAAAATCCAGCGCCATAGTCTCATGACACACCAGCCCGGCAGGATCGGATTGAATGCCAACCTCATGCGCCGCACGACCACACACGCCGCAACCAATCGGTACGAGATACTCGCGATCAATCACCTCTTGCGGCAAGCCTATCGCACCCACCATACGCATGTGCGCGCCATCCGCAGTCAGCACCCGTACCGCCCCCCCACCCGCCCCGGCGAGCCGTATCATGGTCTGCAAGAAACGATCCAGCAGATGCTCCAGATCGGCATCACTGCTGAGGCTGGTCGCGATCTCTGAGAACGCCCGCATGGCGGGGATTTTGTATCGGCTACGCTCTTCGGAATCCATATCGTGGTAGGTAAATGATGCCGGTTTTAGGCTGGTTTGCACGCACAGCCAGTGGCGCTCTGAGACCAGCGATTTTAGACACACGGCACACTATTTGCAACCGCGACACCACTGTTGTTTTCACGTAAAAACAAATAGTTAGCAACGCTCAATAAAGGGCCTGCGCGGCCGTTACCATACTATGATTCATAGCTGACTCTCTACCGGATGGATTTATTATGCACACTCCCCCGCTTTGCTTGATACGCATATTGCTCTGTGCATGTTTGTTGTTTGCACCCCCATTCATTGCGTCGGCAAGCGATGTAGTGCGCGGCACTTACCGAGGCGCGATGGCGACAGACTATCCCGTTTGGTTCAAGACTAGCTTTCTCAATCTGCAAGAGGATGTCGCCGAAGCTCGGCTCGCCAACAAGCGCGTCATGCTGCTCTTTACGCAAGACAATTGCCCCTACTGCAACGCGCTGGTCGAGCGTAATCTGGCGCAAAAAGAAATCGAAGACCTGATGCGCCGCCGCTTTGATGTGATCGCGATCAATATCTGGGGCGACCGGGATGTGATTGGGATAGCGGGCGCGAGCTATAACGAAAAAACGTTCTCCGCCTCCCTCAACGTGCAATTCACGCCGACCCTTTTATTCCTAAATGAATCTGGGCAAACGATCCTGCGGCTAAACGGCTACCTGCCCCCGGCCCGCTTTAAAACCGCGCTCGATTACGTGGCCCAAACCAAAGAAAAAGAAATCAGCTACCGCGATTACGTAGCCACTCAGACCCCGCCATCCACTGGGAGCGAATTAATCAAAGAGGATTTTTTTAAAGCTGCGCCGTACGACCTACAGCGCAAGCGCCCGTTCGCAGTCTTCTTTGAACAAAAAGACTGCCCGAGCTGCGCCGAGTTACATGAAAAAGTACTTATCGACCCAGACACACGCGACATTATTCGCAAGCTCGATGTGATTCAACTCGACATGTGGTCGAACACGCCCGTAACCACGCCGCAGGGCAAGCGCCAAACCGCACGCGCATGGGCCAAGGCACTCGATGTGAAATATGCGCCGACCCTCGTGCTGTTTGACGAGCAAGGACAGGAAATCATCCGCTCCGAAGCGTTCTTCAAGCTATTCCACACACAAGGAATATTCGCCTATGTAACAGAGGGCGCATATAAAATCGAACCCAGCTTGCAGCGCTATCTCTCTGCGCGCGCAGACACAATGCGTGAACAAGGAAAAGATGTCGATATCTGGCGAATGGGTGACGAAACAAGCGGCATCAAAAAGTAAACCGCCGACAAACTCACAGCAAGAAAATTATAACGACACGCGCAACCCATGGCGCGCAAGCAAGTTAAGCGTGGGGTTGATGCTCTGCGAAATAAAATCCCGTCGCACCGAATTCGCATACGCGAGCCTGCGCCAATCATGGCCCGGTGTCAGGCCAGCCAGCACATAAACCTCGGCGCGCGGCAAATAAAAAGGCCTGACAAATTGCCGCACCAACAGCTGCGCCACAGGCGAGAGCAATCGACGCGTGACCGGCGACGTATGCGCCAAGCCGCGCTCTAAATGACCCCGCGCACGCGCGATATGACGCGCTTCATCAATGATATGCAAGCGGCACATTTGCTTAATCAAAGGATTAACCGACTCACCCTGCGCGCGCACAAAACGATTCATCCGATCAGGCACTTCCTCCCCAATTACCACCGCCAACCAAAACAAACGTGAATCCATCGGCGCATACCGCCCCAGAAAATCAGCCAGCCACGGACGCTTAAAACTATTAGCAGGCAAATACAAACCACTCAACTCCATCAGCTTCAAGAACATCAAACTGTGCCCGGCCTCCTCGCGAATCTCATGCAAACAATAGGCATACTCCGC
>JAYVBU010000250.1:0-12604 GCA_043750335.1 Betaproteobacteria bacterium
GCTGCGTCCATGCTGTTTCTCAACGCCACCGATGCCGACACTATCAAGCTCGCGCGCAAGACCATGATCGAGTGGGGCTATGCCGCGCAACGCATGGGCCACGCCGTCGCCAAGCGCTTGGGGCTGCTGCGCGAGCAGACCGCGCGCCCACCCGCCACGCACGGTGCGCCCTCGGTACAGGCACAAGTCATCCATTTTTTCAACAAGCCCATGCCCGGCGGCCTACCCAAGAAAACCTCACGCGCGCTCCTCGGCTTGGAGGATCCATCCATGGTGCCGGTGATCCGCGACCCGGCCAAAGCCAATGAAGATGCCGATGCCGTGTTTTATTTCCCCGGCTGCGGCTCGGAGCGGCTGTTCTCGCAAGTGGGCATCGCCACCCAAGCGATGCTGTATCACGTGGGGGCGATCACCGTACTGCCGCCGGGCTATTTGTGCTGCGGCTACCCGCAGACGGCGGCGGGCAACCACGACAAAGGTCAACACATCAGCAGCACCAACCAGGTGTTGTTTCATCGTGTTGCCAATACCCTAAACTACCTCGATATCAAAACCGTGGTGGTGTCCTGCGGCACTTGTATGGATCAATTGCAAAAATACCAGTTCGACAAAATTTTCCCTGGCTCGCGCCTGCTCGATATTCACGAATACCTGATGGAAAAAGGCGTGAAACTGGATGACGTGCCCGGTGTGAAATATCTCTACCACGACCCCTGCCACACGCCGATGAAGCAACATGACCCGCTTCAAGTAGCGAATGCGTTGATGGGGAGCGAAGTACAACTCTCCACCCGTTGCTGCGGCGAGGCGGGCACACTCGCCGTTTCGCGCCCTGACATTTCGACCCAGGTGCGTTTCCGCAAACTGGAAGAGATCAACCTGGGCTTAGAAAAAATCCGCGGCGACAAGCCCGACATCCAGGTAAAAACCCTCACCTCTTGCCCCTCTTGCCTGCAAGGCCTGCTGCGCTATCGCGACGACACCGGCCTCGATGCCGACTACATCGTGATCGAGCTCGCGCGCCGCTTGCTGGGTGAGTCCTGGATGCAAGACTACATCGCCCGCGTCAACCAGGGCGGTATCGAAAAGGTTTTGCTCTAAAAGCTAAACCCCGTAGCAGGAAACGGGATGACCCGTCGCCGAAAAAAATAGTTCTTTGTCATTTGTTGCGCCAGAGTTATCTGGCATAATCTCCCATAGTCGAGCGCCTTCGCACCGACGCCGCAATAACCCATCACAATCTTGGAGAGAGAAATGATTCAGAACCGCCATTTCGCCGTGCCATTGCTAACTGCTTTACTGTCCATGGCTACATTGATGCCCGCACAAGCAGCAGAAGCCCCCTTTATATTGAACGGCCACAGCTGGACCAACCACAAAGCGTTTATCGACAGCGGCGCGCGCTGCGGTAGCCGTCATGTAGATGAAATCGAGATTCAGTCAGTTCAAGGTGCGGTTGATCGTTTCATGAGCGAACAACGTTTAAGCCTGCGCACCAACGGCACTGTCACCATCCCGGTGTATGTACACGTAATCAATAATGGCACGGGGATCGCAAATGGCGACATACCCGATAGCCAGATACTGGATCAAATCAATGTTCTGAATGCTGCCTACGGTGGCGGCACGGGCGGATCGGGCACACCCTTTCTGTTTGAGCTGATCTCGACCGACCGCACCACCAATTCCACTTGGTACACCATGGCCTATGGCTCCAGTGCAGAAAGCGCCGCTAAAAGCGCCTTACGCAAAGGCGGGCCCGAGGCACTGAATATTTATACCGCCAACCTCGGTGGTGGCCTGTTGGGCTGGGCAACTTTCCCCCAGGATTACACTAGAACCCCCAGCAATGATGGCGTGGTCGTGCTGTTCTCGTCGCTGCCTGGTGGCACGGCTACTCCCTACAACCTAGGCGACACTGGCACACATGAAGTTGGGCATTGGCTTGGCCTGTATCACACCTTCCAGGGGGGCTGCCGCAACCCAGGCGACCAAGTATCCGATACCCCAGCAGAACGTAGTGCGGCTTACGGCTGCCCTACCGGCATTGACTCGTGCACAAAGCAAACCGGCGTTGATCCCATCACGAATTTCATGGATTACACGGACGATTCCTGCATGTTCCAATTCACTACCGGGCAATCTTCCCGCATGGACTCGCAGCACTTACTGTACCGCTCGGTTCCGTAATTACTTCGCACTGCCCTGCGCCGGGGTGGATTTCCCGGCGCAGGGTATCGATACACTCATGACCTGCCCCCTCTGCACCACCGAAATGGAAAGCGCCCTTTGGCATGATGCGTTCTGTCGAGTGGTGTTGATCGAAGAACCAAACTACCCCGGATTTTGCCGGGTGATTCTTAACCAGCATGTAGCCGAAATGTCCGACTTAAGCGAAGCCGAACGCCAAAGGTTGATGCGAGTGGTTTTTGCAGTAGAAACCGTCCTGCGCGGCTTGTTGAGTCCGGACAAAATCAATTTAGCCAGTTTGGGCAATGTCGTACCGCATGTGCATTGGCATGTTATTCCCCGTTTTTTGGATGACGCGCACTTTCCGCAGCCGATATGGGGGCCATCCGTTCGTGCGGGGGCAAAACATCCCGCACCCGAAACAAAAAACCTCATTAGCGCCTTGGCTGCTGCGCTAAATGTCCTTTAATTCACCGTTGGTCAGCTATTCACTGGGGTTGCTTGTGGATTTAACTATTAGGCTGCTAGGATGAACGAAACCTCCAACTGGCGGGATGTCATGCTCTCTTTGGATCAACCATCCATTACTGGGTCGCACCGCACTATCATTTCCGATGCCAAGTCCTGTAAGGAGTGGCTTGCAGCCTTGCCTTTGACGCAAGCTGCCGCCGTGCAAACCGAAATCCAGCTTCAACTTGATCTACTGAATTTCACCGCTGCTTTATCCGGCATCGAACGGATGCGCATCCAGGAACAATTGCGCGAAACGGTGTCCTATATCCAGGGCGAGTTAGCAAAAAAATACGCTGGCAAAGCCGTCCCCTTGGATGCCGTTGAACTAGCCACCTGGAAAAAAGTCACCACTCTCTGGCAAAGTTTCACCCATGCCTACCAAATTTGCCTGCAAAACTACCAGGATAACGATCAGGCGCTGGCCATCTTTGCGCCAGCGATCTTGCAGCGCATCTTATGTCTCACCTACAAACAGATGCTGGAATATTGGCGGATATATCAAAATATTCCAGAAGCCCTGTGGGGGCAACTACATAAGACCTATGCGCTCGCGGAGCAACTCGGGCTAGAAAAAATCGCCGTTAAAGACCCGCTTAACCGCATGATCGAAGGCACACGCCCCGAATCGGCCTATGTCCAAGCTTTGTTGCTCGATCTTGCCGACCCCCATCGCATGAACGCCAAACAGCTAGAGCAAGTCGATCGCTGGTTAGACAAATGGGCCGCGCGCATCAACATCCTTAAAACGCCTGTTGCGCGATCCCATCCCGATTTGAAATTACCCACCCAGGTCGTGGATTTTTCGCGCACAACCGGGATTCAGTTCGGCACACCGTTTGAGACGGGCCCCACCCTCCGCCATCTGGATGTCACGCCGCTCGCTGCAACCCTGGTCAAGCGCATTAAGCATTTGCGCAAGGGCGGTAATCCAGCCGAGCTTGATGTTGGCCCAGATTGCAAAATGCCAGCCTGCGAAGCCGTGTTGTACCGCCTCTATCAACAATGGTGCGAGCCGCAGCAACACCGCGCCTTCGAGCGCCGCAGCGGGGACTATAAAGCGCAGGTTTCCTTTACCTTGGCCGCGATTCATTTTTTCTGCAACGGCGGCAAGGCCTATCTCCAACCTGGCGAACGCGGTCGGCAGGATATGACTTGGCGCGAGGTAGAAGACCTTCACATCTTCGGTCACGTTTCATCCAGTACGCAAAAACAGCAGGCCTCGCAAATCGGGTTCGCCGCAGAAAACTGGCAAATACTGGACGAATCAGCGCTCGGTTTTCGCATCACGGCGAATGGGCTACATGCTGCGCGCTTGGCCTTGGGTCAACTGATTGCCATCCGTCACCCGCAGGCAAGCCATTTTGCGATTGGTCAAATACGCTGGATGCGCTTTGACGAGAAAGGCGATTTGAACGCAGGTATTCATTCATTCCCCGGCATTCCCATGGCGGTGGGCATCCGCGCGCCGATGCTGATTCCAACCTTGCAAAACAAATTAACGCAAGCCTTTTTGCTGCCGGAAATCCCCACGATCAAAGAAGCCGCTACGCTGGTGCTCCCCTTAGGCTGGTATAGCCCCAACAAGCTCCTGGAACTACACATCGACGACACCCTGACTGTGCGCATGACGCAAATCGTCGAGCGCGGCGCTGATTTCGAGCGCGTGACGTTCGCCATAAAATAATTCTGGCGCTACGCCGACTCCTTCTCACGCAACACGCGCGTGCCAGGAAAAATCACGCTGAAGGTGCTGCCTTTTCCCATCTCGCTTTCAATCTCTAACCGCGCTTGATGGCGTGTCAACACATGCTTCACGATGGAAAGACCCAGCCCGGTTCCGCCGGTTTCGCGTGAGCGGCTACGGTCAACGCGGTAGAAGCGCTCTGTCAGCCGGGGAATGTGCTGCGGCTCAAGACCGATGCCGCTATCTTTCACCGAAAAACGCACCTCTTCGCCAATATCTTCCCAGCGCACCTCAATTTCACCACCGGGCGGCGTATAGCGCACAGCATTGCTAATCAAGTTACCCAAGGCACTGCGTAATTCGCTCTCCGCGCCATGCAGGCTAGCGTGGCTTTCCAGCACAAGCCGGATCGGATGCCGCCCCTGGCTCAAGCCCTGTGCATCCTGCTGCAACTGACGCAGCAAGACGGGCATATCGACCTGCTCTTCCTGCAAGGGATTCGCAGCGCTTTCCAGACGCGACAGGGTGAGCAAATCCTCAACCAAACGCTGCATGCGCAAGGTTTGATCGCGCATCAAACCAAAGAAATGCGAGCGATTTTCCTCGCTCAAATCGGTGTAATCCTGCAACGATTCCAAAAAACCGCCAATCACCGTAAGCGGTGTACGCAGCTCATGCGACACATTGGCGATGAAATCGCGGCGCATGGTTTCGACTTGTTCGAAGCGGGTGATATCGCGCGCCAGCAGTAATTTCAAGTCATCACTGAAGGGCACTAATTGCACCGCGAGCGTCATTTCTGGATTACGCGCCGATTTCAAGACCAGCGGTTCGCTGTAATTATGCGCGGAGATATATTCGTTGAATTGGCTTTGGCGCATCAGATACGTAATCGGGTGGCCTATATCGGTGTCGAGATTCAAGCCGAACTGCTGGGCGGCAATCGGATTAAACCACTCGATTTGATCGCCCGCATCCAGTATCACCACGCCATCCGGCATCGCCTCGCCTGCGCGTTGAAAACGCTTCAAGGCCTTGGATAACTGCTGCTGGCTCACAGACTGGCGTCGTGCGAGTTGATACAGCAATACGAAGGTTTCTTCCCACAACTCGTCGCCATCCGGCACGTTACGCAATTGCGGATTGGCGAGCCAGCGATTCAACTGATTCAACTGGCGCAAATTTTTAAGAATATAGCCAAGCAGATATGCGCTGAACCCAAGCAACGCCCAGACCGGGCCCGCTATCGGCCACAGTATTAGCGCCAACAGCACGATCAATCCAAGTTTGAAAAGTGGTCTAAACCAGAATCCAGGCATGCACAAAGAGAAAAAATGAAGGGGCGCTAATTATGACACGAGCTCACCGCTCAGTGCGCTGAGAAGCGGTAGCCTGCCCCGCGTACAGTCTGCACCAGCCCATCATGCTGGCTCGGCTCCAAGGCTTTACGCAGACGACGGATATGCACGTCCACCGTGCGTTCTTCCACAAATATCTGGTCGCCCCACACGCGGTCTAAAAGGTGCGCGCGTGAATGTACGCGCTCCGGATGCGTCATTAAAAAATGCAGCAAACGAAATTCCGTCGGCCCCAGCTCAATCGGCGCGCCGCTGCCGCTCACGCGATGGGTGGCCGGGTCCAACGACAAGCCCGCCTCCGCCACTAATTCGTCGGTCATTTGCGGCGCGCGCCGACGCAATACAGCCTTGATGCGCGCATTCAATTCGCGTGGTGAAAACGGTTTGGTCACGTAATCATCCGCGCCGGTTTCTAAGCCTTTGACTTTGTCTTGCTCTTCGCCACGTGCGGTGAGCATGATGACCGGGATGTCCTTGGTATAGCGCTCGCTTTTGAGTTTTTTCGCGTAGTCGATGCCACTCATGCCGGGCAGCATCCAATCGAGCAAAATCAAATCGGGCAGGGATTCTTTAATCAAGTTCTGCGCCAACTCGGCGCTGTGCGCGGCCAACACGGTATGGCCCGCCTGCTTAAGGTTAAAAGCGATGAGCGCTTGAATCGCAGGCTCATCTTCCACTACTAATATGGATGCAGGCATTAGGACTCCTTAGGCTTGTCTGTGCGTGAAATGCCTCGCCATATTATGACGTGACTGTGACGTTTGCGTGACGCCCTTTGCGCGATGCTCCAAGACCCTGTTGCTCATAGCAATTTCGGCCCGCACCGGTCTCAGGTATGATCTTGTTTTTTAAGCGGAAGGAATTGTCATGGCTGCATCTGGAACCCCAACACCGACTGAAATCAAACTGCACCAAAAGTCGCGCCTGTTGGAAATCGCCTTCGCCGACGGTAGTCGTTTCAACTTGCCCTGTGAATTATTGCGCGTGTACTCGCCCTCAGCTGAGGTGCGCGGCCACGGCCCCGGTCAAGAAGTGTTGCAAGTTGGCAAGATCAACGCTGAAATCACCGGCATCGAGCCCGTAGGCACGTATGCCATCAACCTCGCCTTTACCGACGGCCACAATACCGGAATCTATTCCTGGGAGTATCTGTACGAGCTGGGTAGCCATCAAGAAGCGATGTGGGATCACTATCTAGCGCGCATGAAAGAAGCCGGGGCCAGCCGCGAGCCGACCTCGGCCATGCCCGCCGCGTTTGAAAACCGGCCCAAATCGAAATAAATCTTAAGAACAACCATTTCGCCACAGAGCGCACAGAGGAAACGCAGCGGCTTAACCGTCAGTTCGCGCGTAAGCTGAATGCAGCTACAAAACCAAAAATCTTTCGCGTTTTTCTCTGTGCCCTCTGTGGCAAATAGTTTTTTAGGAAAAATCACCATGACCACCCATTTCGGCTACCAGCAAGTCGAGGAGCAAGAAAAAGCGCGCAAAGTGGCGGCGGTATTTCATTCTGTCGCGCAGCGTTACGATGTGATGAACGATCTGATGTCGGCCGGCATGCATCGTCTGTGGAAAGCTTTCACCATCGAGCACAGCGCCGTGCGTCCCGGCAATCGTGTGCTGGATGTGGCGGGCGGCACGGCTGATCTCGCCAGCGCCTTTGCCAAACGGGTGGGGGCTAGCGGGCAGGTCGTACTCACGGACATAAACGGCTCCATGCTCGGCGTTGGCCGCGACCGCATGCTGGATCAAGGCTTCACGCCACTCGCCGCACAGTGCGATGGCGAGAAACTGCCTTTCCCCAGCAACCATTTCGATATCGTCACCGTCGCCTTTGGCCTGCGCAACATGACGCACAAAGACGTAGCGCTAGCCGAAATGCACCGCGTACTACGCCCCGGCGGGCGCTTGCTGGTGCTCGAATTTTCTAAAGTGTGGAAGCCGCTCGCGCCCTTGTACGATTTTTACTCATTCAAAATTTTGCCGATCATGGGCAAGTATGTCGCTAAAGACGAAGCCAGTTACCGCTATCTGGCCGAGTCAATCCGTATGCATCCGAGTCAGGAAGAATTAAAAAAAATGATGCAAACCGCAGGCCTTGCGCGCGTAGATTATTTCAACCTTACCGGCGGCGTAGTCGCGCTGCACAAGGGCTACAAATTTTAACCGTGCACCCCTTCGTCGCCGCTTTCAACCATGTGCTTGCACAAAATGCATGGGCGCAGGCTCGGCTCGCGCCTTATACCGGCAAGACTTTTCAACTCCGCTTATTGCCAGCGGCATTCAATCTCACGCTCGAGGCAAGCGGCGCAGTGCGGCAAGCCACTGAAGGCATGCCCGAGGCCACCTTGATCGCCACCCCCAGCGGATTCCTGCGCTATCTCAGCACCCAACCGCGCGACGTGAATCTCATCCGCATCGAAGGCGATGCCGAAATCGGCGCGGCACTACGCGACATCTTGAGTCAGATCACCTGGGAAGCAGAAGAAGATTTATCGCACCTGGTCGGTGATGTACTCGCACACCGCATCACCGGCTTTGCCAAAAACTGGCTCTCCTGGCGCGAACGCTCCGTCAAAGCCTTTGCGCTGAGCGCCAGCGAATACTTTACCGAAGAACAAGCGCTGCTGGCCAAGCCCTATCACTTGGCACAGTTCGCGCTAGAGGTGACGGCGGTAGAAAATGCGGTGAACGATTTGGATAAACGAATTCAAAAGCTTGCTAACCACCGATAAGCACCGATGAAACCATCCAAGCCATCCGTGCTCATCCGTGTCCATCCGTGGTTGCACTAGCAATGCGCGCTTTCCGTCTCCTCAAAATCCTCTACATCGCATTCCGCTACGGCCTGGATGAGTTTTTCCTCGCCCATGCACGGCTAAAGTGGCTACGTACATCGGTCAAGATCGTTTTTTGCTGGCGCCATCTATCCGAACCGCGCGCGGTGCGACTGCGTAAAGCGCTGGAGCGTCTGGGGCCGATCTTCGTTAAATTTGGGCAGGTCTTATCCACCCGACGCGATCTGCTGCCGCCCGATCTGGCCGATGAATTAGCCAAGTTACAAGATCAGGTGCCGCCATTTTCCGCCGACGTAGTCATCGCGACCTTGAATCGCGTCTATGGCAAACGCTACGACGACGTGTTCCCCGAATTCGATTTAGTCCCTGTCGCCAGCGCCTCGGTGGCGCAAGTACATTTTGCGCGCCTGCCAGACGGGCGCGAGGCGGCGGTCAAAATTCTGCGTCCCGGCATCCGTCCCATTATCGAACACGATATCGCGCTCTTGGAAATCGGCGCGAGCTTGATCGAGCGTCTATTTGAAGACGGGCCGCGTCTGCGCCCGCGCGAAGTCGTGGCAGAATTCGCAAAACACTTGCACTACGAGCTCGACCTCATGCGCGAGGCGTCAAACGCCAGCCAACTACGGCGCAACTTTTCTGACGAACGTCTGCTCTTGGTGCCGGAAGTATTTTGGGATTTTTGTGACCGCGAAGTGATGGTCATGCAACGCATGCGCGGCACACCTGTGAGCCACGTGGAAAAACTACGCGCACAGGGCGTGGACATCCCCAAGCTTGCGCGCGACGGCGTAGAAATATTTTTTACCCAAGTATTTCGCGATGCATTTTTCCACGCTGACATGCACCCCGGCAACATCTACGTCGCAGCCGATGGCCGCTACATCGGCCTGGATTTCGGCATTATGGGCACGCTCACCGATGTGGACAAAAATTATCTGGCGCAAAATTTTCTCGCCTTTTTCCAGCGTGATTACAAACAAGTGGCGCGTGCGCATATCGAATCAGGCTGGGCACCTGCCGAGACACGCATAGACGATTTCGAGGCCGCAATCCGCGCCGTGTGCGAACCGGTATTCGACAAACCGCTAAAAGAAATCTCCTTCGGCAAAGTATTGCTGCGTCTGTTTGAAGCGTCACGCGAATTCAATATCCAGATTCAACCACAATTGGTGCTGCTGCAAAAAACCCTGCTCAACATCGAAGGCTTGGGGCGCGATCTCGACCCCGATCTGGATTTATGGAAAACCGCCATGCCCTATCTGGAACGCTGGATGAGCGAGCAAATGGGTTTGCGCGGGCTGGCCAGAAGCCTGCGCGAAGAAGCACCGCGCTGGGCAGTCGTGTTACCGCAATTGCCGCGCCTGCTACACGAAGCCGTGACGCGCGACCCGATGCCAAAAATAGAACAAGGCTTCATGCTGCTATTGGCAGAGCAACGCCGACGCAACCGCTGGTTAATGGTAATCGCAACATTATTGTCCGCACTCACCGCGAGTCTCTGGCTCCTCCTACTCTGAGCACCTGACCCCGCATATTCTTGTAAAATTGTTGCGCAGGATAGGTCGAAAACCGGCTGGCCGACAATTTTAATTAAGGAGACCCCGTGTCAGAAAAACATCATTTGGCCCAGGAAGCGCTTGGCACATTCGAATCTGCCGTCATGGGCATCGCTGGCACAGCGCCGGCCTTTAGCGTCGCGGTCACCACCGCTGCCATCGTAGCCTCGGTCGGCGTGTTGTCGGTCGGCAGCATTCTCTACTGCGGCCTCATCATGTTTGGCATCATGCTGGCGTTTATCCATCTCAGCAAAATTACCCCACACGCTGGTGCAGCCTATGCCTGGGTGGGTCACGTCTTTGGTAAAAAATGGGGCTTCTTTGCTGGCTGGGGCCTACTTGTCGCGTCGATTTTTTTCATGGTGTCGGCCACCATCCCGGCGGCCACCTCCACCCTGGTTTTGATCGCGCCCGATTTAGTCGAGAGCACCACCTGGGTCACGCTGACCGCCGCTATCTGGCTGACCCTGGTCACCATCGTGGTCACCAAGGGCATCAAGCATGCAAGCTACACACAGTTGATTTTGACGGGGATTGAAACCGTGGTGATTTTCGCGCTGATTGTCGGCGCGTTTATGCAGTACGGCGGCAAACCGGCACATCCGCCTTCTATTATTTGGTTCTCGCCTTTTTCTTTTACACCGCAATTATTTGCCACCGGCGCACTCACGGCGATCTTCTTCTACTGGGGCTGGGATGTCACCATGAACCTGAGCGAAGAGACCAAGAAGGGCAAGCAAGGCGAAACGCACCCGGCCAGCAAGGGGGCATTTTGGGCCATGGTGAATCTGATTTTGTTTTTCATCATCATGATGATTGTGGTGCTGATCGTATTGACCGACGAGGAAATTGCCCACGCCAATACCAATGTGCTCTACGCGATTGCCACCAAGTTATTTCCGGCACCCTGGAATTATTTGGCGGTACTCTCGACCATCCTCAGCACCATCGGCACAATTGAAACCCAAATACTGCAATTCAGTCGCAGCATGTTCGCCATGGCACGCGATGAAATGCTGCATCCGCGTTACGCCAAGATTCATCCTGAGTGGAAAACGCCCTGGGTCGCCACGCTGGTGATTTGGTTCCTGGGGGTGCTGCTGCTGTTCAGCTCGTCCTACATGCCCTCTGTAAAAAGCATTCTTGAAAGCTCGATCCTCGCCATCGGTTTTCAAATCTGCTTCTACATGAGCCTCGCCGGTTTCGCCTGCGCTTGGCATTACCGCAACAAATTACAGCGCGGCGTGTACAACGCCGTGTCCTATGTGCTGTGGCCTTTGTTCGCTGCGCTGTTCATGGTGTTCGTTGCGCTCTACAGTATTCCGACTTTCAATACGGTCACCATCATCATGGGCATCGGCGGCATTCTGATTGGATTCGTGCCTCTGTTTTTGAACTATTCGCGACGTAAATAAGCGCTCTGTAAAAAAGCCCGACGTCGTGCGGCGTCGGGCTTTTTTATGCTGCATCGAGTCTGCGTAGGATGGGTGGAGCGCAGCGATACCCATCCTACGATAGCCCTTCTCTAACGCAAATAACCTTCGCGCTCCAGCTTTAGCAATATCCTCTGCACCGCTTCATCCACGCCAATGCCTGAGGTATCTATCGACAGCTCCGGCGACTCGGGCACTTCGTATGGGTCAGAAATGCCGGTGAATTCTTTGACGATACCGGCGCGCGCTTTGGCGTATAGACCCTTGCGGTCACGGCCTTCGCACACCTCAATCGGCGTGGCGACGTGGATTTCAAAAAAGCCACCATACTGCTCGATCATGTGCCGCACGTAGCTGCGTGTGGCTGAATAAGGGGCGATGGGCGCACAAATTGCAATGCCGCGATGCTTTACGATCTCGCTTGCGACATAACCGATGCGGCGGATATTTAAATCACGATGCTCGCGCGAGAAACCCAACTCACTCGACAAATGTTTGCGCACGATATCGCCATCGAGCAACGTGACCTGACGTCCGCCCAATTCAGATAAACGCACCATCAAGGCCTTGGCCAGCGTGGATTTTCCCGAACCGGAAAAACCGGTAAAAAACACGCACACACCCTGCATATGCCGTGGCGGATACGCGCGGCGCAAGGCGGCAATCACTTCGGGAAAAGCGAACCACTCGGGAATCTCCTGCCCGCGCTCGAGCCGACGATGCACCTCATCCGTAGTAAGCGCGGCTTTCGTCGTCAGGCCCTGCGCTTTTACAATAGATACGTGCCGATCTTCGACTTCCACATACACCATCTCAGGCAAAGCTATGAGGTAGATACCCAGTTCGGCGCTATAAGGCGTCAGTTCCGCATCGCTCGCGCCTTCTAACACCACATGGGTGCAACCGTAGTTGCGCGCGACAATGGCTTTCAATAAGCCTGCGCGCAAGCCACCGCCGTGATGCGGCATGGGCAACAGCGCCAGCGCGGTGCTGGCTTGTGGCGAACGCGCCAGCACCGCTTGATAGCCGTGGATACGCGCGAAATATTCCACCTCGTCCGCCGGAATCT
>JAYVBU010000251.1:0-5839 GCA_043750335.1 Betaproteobacteria bacterium
ATGCGTTGCTGCTGCCTTTGTCCTTGCTGTTCTGGTTGCTCTCCGCGCTGCGCCGCGCTTTGTACCGGCTGGGATGGTTGGCGAGCGTCAAGTTGCCAGCGCCGGTGATCGTGGTGGGAAATATCGCAGTTGGCGGTACGGGTAAAACGCCGTTGGTGATCGCTTTAGTTGCGCTGCTGCGTGAGCAGGGTTATCAGCCCGGTATCATCAGTCGCGGCTACCGTGGCAAGAGCACATTGCCGCGCCCGGTGCGGAGCGATAGCGATCCGCTGGAGGTGGGCGATGAGCCTGTGTTGCTCGCGATGAAAGCCGCTTGTCCGGTGTGGGTCGGGCAAAACCGGATCGAAGCTGGAATGGCTTTGCTGGGTCGTCATCCGGAAGTAAACGTAATCGTGAGCGACGATGGCTTGCAGCACTATCGTATGCAGCGCGATGTGGAAATTGTGGTGATTGATGCAGAGCGCTGGTTTGGAAATGGGCAATTGCTCCCGGCGGGCCCACTGCGCGAGCCGCCGCTACGGCTGAAGCAGGCCGACGTGGTGGTGATTAACGGTTGGTTGCCGGGTGCGCCCCTGCAACGGCGCGAATTCACCATGCAGCTGAAAGGCGATCTGCTTTACAATCTACGCAACCCCACACTGCGTGCGCGGCCCGAAATTTTTGCCGGGCAAACGGTGCATGCCGTAGCGGGGATCGGTCACCCGGAACGCTTCTTCAAGCATCTTAAAAAATTGGGGATGCGTTTTAGCGAACATCCCTTCCCGGATCACCATGCATTCATACCAAGCGATTTACCGTTTCTGGAATCTGACGTGATCTTGATGACAGAAAAAGATGCGGTGAAATGCGTCGATTTTGTGGGCGACAATGTCTGGGTGCTGCCGGTGGTGGCGACGCTCGATCCGGGTGTGGGCCTCGCCGTGCTGGAAAAATTAGGGAGTAGTCATGGACGCTAAGTTGCTGGAAATTTTAGTATGTCCCTTGTGCAAGGGGCCGTTGCTGTACGTGAAAGATAAACAAGAGCTGATTTGCAAACCGGATCGGCTGGCGTATCCGGTTCGCGACGACATTCCAGTCATGCTGGAAGATGAGGCGCGCAAATTGCCTGCCGAAGAAGAAGTGTGATTCATCATCAAGCCTAAACTTACAATGAACTTCAAAGTCGTCATCCCCGCTCGCTACGCTTCAACGCGTTTGCCCGGCAAGCCCTTGGCCGATATCGCGGGCAAACCCATGGTGGTACGCGTGGTGGAATTAGCGCTAGCCTCCGGTGCGGAGGAAGTATGGGTCGCCACCGATCATCAAGACGTGGCTGACGTTGTGAAAGCGCGCGGCTATAACGCTCTGCTCACGTCAAGTGAGCATGCCTCAGGCACGGATCGCATCGCCGAAGTGGTGCAGACATTGAAGTGGCCAGATGAAGCGATTGTGGTCAATGTACAAGGCGACGAACCACTGCTCGATCCGCGCTTGATTACCGAGGTAGCGGAGAGCCTCGCGACGCATGGCACGGCGTCGATGGCCACCGCCTGTCATGCGATTCACGATATGGCGAGCATGTTCAATCAGAACGTGGTTAAAGTCGTGCTTGACCGCATGGGATACGCAATGTATTTCAGCCGCGCACCGATACCCTATGCGCGCGATGCTTTTCAGAACGCGCCTAACCGATTGCCGCAAGAATTACCGGTATATCGGCATATTGGAATTTACGCATATCGTGCCGCCTTTTTGCAAACCTATCAGCAACTCAGCCCTGCCGCCGTAGAGCAATTCGAGGCACTGGAGCAGTTGCGCGCCCTGTGGCACGGCCACAAAATCGCAGTGGCGGTCACGGATTTGGCACCTGCCACCGGGGTGGATACACCAGAAGATTTAGCCAAAGTTCGAGCATTGTTAAAGGCTTAAAATACTGCTTATGCAGGGATAAAAACATTTATTCCCGTCGTTGCGCGCCCCGGCTTTACCCTCCCGCGATCAGTGGTAAGATGACCGCCTTTCGTTCGGCCAAAAGTTTCCCGAAATTAATATTAGTGGAGGATTTATGAAGGTAATTCTGCTCGGCGCGCCCGGCGCTGGTAAAGGCACACAAGCCAACTACATCAAAGACAAGTACAACATTCCACAAATTTCTACCGGCGATATGTTGCGCGCCGCAGTGAAAGCGGGCTCACCATTGGGCATCGAAGCCAAAAAGATTATGGATGCTGGCGGCTTGGTTTCCGACGATATTATTATGGGTCTGATTAAAGAGCGCCTGACGCAGTCGGATTGTGCTCAAGGCTATTTGTTCGATGGTTTCCCGCGCACCATTCCCCAAGCCGAAACGATGAAAAAACTCGGCATCGACGTGGATTACGTGGTGGAAGTGGATGTGCCGGACGAAGAAATCGTTAAGCGCATGAGCGGTCGCCGCGTACATTTGGCATCGGGTCGCACCTATCACGTTGTGTTCAACCCCCCCAAAGTAGCGGGCAAAGACGATGCGACGGGCGAGGATTTGATTCAGCGCGCCGATGATGCTGAAGACACCGTCAAAAAACGCCTTGAGGTTTATCACTCCCAAACCAAACCGCTGGTGAATTTCTACAATCAGTGGGCGGACAGCGGAGCTAGCGGCGCACCAAAATATTTGAAAGTGGCCGGTGTAGGCAAGGTTGACGCGATTCGCGACGAAATTTTCGCCAAGCTCGGCTAAACCTCTTTCACAGGGGCGAGGCATGCCTCGCCCGTCCCACGACAATGAGTAATATTCCAGACTTTACCGATACCGAGCGCAACATCGTCCAGCAGACGGTGACGGAGCGTTACGGTAAACCCGTTGACGTGCAAAGCGCGGATGCTGAAATCCGTTTGTATCCCGATGATCGAGCACTATCGAGTGTGCCGGTACTGTATTGGGAGGCGCGCGGTGCACATTTCGTGATCTTTAAAGTAGGCGAGAAAAATTTTCGCAATCAGTTTTTCTATTCCTCGCGCGAGCAATTCGGCACCGGTCGTGAGGAGTATGACGAGATCGGTGATTGTGTCATTACCGTTCTGCGCATACAGGCGGACCATGAGGCAATGCGGGTAGCGGGAGAGACTTAAGCACGAATTTTGTGGATGTTTATTCGCACCTCGGAAGCTAGGCCACGCGCGGTTCAGTCGTGGTTTAAAAAGTTTTTGAATGTAGATATTACGATTGGAGAGAAACAGCATGGCGAAAATGAACGCTTTTTACGCACAATCTGGTGGTGTGACAGCGGTAATTAACGCATCAGCTTGTGGCGTGATCGAAACCGCGCGCAAAAATAAAGACAAGATCGGTAAAGTGTACGCCGGTCGTAATGGCATTATCGGCGCATTGACCGAAGACCTGATTGACACCTCCAAAGAATCGGCCAAAGCAATTGCCGCATTGCGCCACACGCCTTCCGGCGCTTTTGGCTCCTGCCGTTTTAAACTCAAAAGCCTGGAAGCCAACAAGCGCGAATACGAGCGCCTGATCGAAGTTTTCAAAGCACATAACATCGGCTACTTTTTCTACAATGGTGGCGGCGACTCCGCCGATACCTGCTATAAGGTTTCGCAATTGTCCGAATCATTGGGGTATCCGGTGCAGGCGATTCATGTTCCGAAAACGGTGGACAACGATTTACCGATTACCGATTGTTGCCCCGGCTTTGGTTCGGTGGCGAAATACATCGCAATCTCTACGCGCGAGGCGAGCTTTGACGTGGCGTCTATGTGCAAGACATCGACCAAGGTATTTGTGGTTGAAGTCATGGGCCGTCACGCAGGTTGGATCGCAGCCGCAGGCGGCATGGCGGCAGACAACGAAAATAATATACCTATCGTCATTCTGTTCCCGGAAGTGGAATTCAATCAGGATAAATTCCTCGCTAATGTGAAGCAAAAAGTCGAGAAATTTGGCTACTGTACCGTGGTGGTATCGGAAGGTACGCATTATCCGGACGGTAAATTCCTGGCTGAAGCGGGTACGCGTGATTCTTTCGGCCATGCACAATTAGGCGGCGCAGCACCGGTGGTCGCAGGCATGATAAAAGACAAGCTCGGCTACAAGTATCACTGGGCCGTGGCAGATTATTTGCAACGTGCCGCACGCCATATCGCATCCAAAACCGACGTGGACCAAGCCTATGCTTTGGGCAAGGCCGCTGTTGAATTGGCGCTCAAGGGTAAAAACTCCGTGATGCCAACCATCGTGCGTGTGTCTGACAAACCGTACAAATGGAAGCTTGGCGTCGCTGAGTTAAAAGACGTGGCGAACAAAGAAAAAATGATGCCGCGTAATTTCATCACCCCCGATGGTTTCGGCATTACGCCTAAGTGCCGCGCGTATCTTTCCGGTTTGATTAAGGGCGAAGACTACCCGCCATATAAAGATGGCATGCCGATTTATGTCCGCCTGAAAAACACGGCGGTGACGAAGAAGCTTAAAGGCGTTTTCAAAATCTAGTGCGGATCGGGACGTTGCAATGACATTGGAACGTGCCGGTGAGCTGCTGCGAATCCAGGCTGGATTCGGCAGTTTTTATAATGGCAATTCGGCCAAATTAATTTTGTCCGAAGTGCAAAAAGAGCATGGCCAGGCCGCGGTCGATCAATTGATTCGCGAGTGTGGTTTGCAAGAAGTGTTCGATTTTAAACCGGGCACACAATTTATAAAGGGTATCGCAATCACCCAGTACGACTAGCAAAACAACACGGCCAGCTGCATCGGCCAAGGCGTAAACAAGGCATTAAGTTACATATAACACTAATGGAGGAGCTATGTCTGAAGGTCTGATGTTGGCGCTGGGATGCGCCGTGTTGGCAATTTTGTATGGCGTCGTATCCACGCGCTGGATACTGTCCAAATCAACCGGTAACGCGCGTATGCAGGAAATCGCAGCGGCGGTGCAGGAAGGGGCTTCGGCCTATCTCAATCGGCAATACGCCACAATTGGCGTGGTGGGTTCCATTCTGTTCGTTCTGATTGGTATTTTCTTGGCCTGGAATACGGCTATCGGTTTCGCCATCGGCGCGATTCTCTCAGGTGCAGCGGGCTATATCGGCATGAACGTTTCGGTGCGCGCCAATGTGCGTACCGCAGAAGCCGCCAAGGATGGTCTGAATGCCGCGCTGAACGTCGCCTTTAAAGGCGGTGCGATTACCGGCATGCTGGTCGTGGGCTTGGGGTTGCTGGGTGTAGCGGGTTACTACGCCTTCCTAACCGGCAACGGGGCAACGTCTGCCGAAGCAACCCACGCGCTCGTGGGCTTGGGCTTTGGCGGTTCCCTGATATCCATTTTTGCGCGTCTCGGTGGCGGCATTTTCACCAAGGGTGCTGACGTCGGCGCGGATCTGGTGGGCAAGGTCGAAGCCGGTATTCCCGAAGATGACCCGCGTAACCCGGCGGTGATCGCCGATAACGTGGGCGACAACGTGGGTGACTGTGCAGGCATGGCCGCCGACTTGTTCGAGACCTATGCGGTGACCATCATCGCTACCATGTTGCTGGGCGGTCTGTTGATCGCCAATGCGGGTGAGAATGCCTTGATCTATCCGCTGGTTCTGGGTGGTGTGTCCATCATTGCCTCGATCGTTGGCACCTTCTTCGTCAAGGCACGTGAGGGCGGCAAGATCATGAATGCGCTATATCGCGGCCTTGCGGTTTCTGGTGTGTTGGCGGTGATTGCCTTTTACCCGATTACTACTTGGCTTTTGGGCGAAGGCGTGACCATCGACGGTAAATTAGTCACCTCCTTGAACATCTATTACACCACCCTAATTGGCTTGGCGCTGACCGCAGCCTTAGTGGTGATTACCGAGTATTACACCGCGACCGAATACG
>JAYVBU010000252.1:0-5839 GCA_043750335.1 Betaproteobacteria bacterium
ATTCGCTGCGTCGATGCCGCGACCGAGTTCAGCTGCTTTTTCCCATACGGGGCCTTGCCCACTGGTCGCCGCGTATAACTCACCGGCCAGGGTCTCAAATGCGCCGGTATTTTTTCGTCCGGCGTAAATCTCAAGTAATTTGAGTTGAATTTCATGGCGATTAGGGTCTTTTCCCATCGCCTCTTTCAGAATTTCTTCTGCCTGCGCGTCGCGCCCATAGGCCATATAAACTTCGGCTTCGGCGATTGGATCAACATCGTTGGTATCAATCGCGCCCATACCGGCCTGACTGAAATCGGTCAGAAATGATGTGTCACCGGTATCAATTTGGCCGCCAGCGGTGTTTCCAAACACGGTATTCGTCTGTAGATCACCGCCGCCGGTCATGATGCTGTCTTCAAAGCTCGCCAAGCTTTTCTTGCGACGGCGTCCGAGCGCCCACAACCCGGCAAACAAGCCCCCCACCACCGCCGCCGCACCACCGCCCATATACAGCGGATTCCCAAAAATGGTGTCCACCAGCGAAGACTCAGCTTCAGGTATTGCCACGGGTTTTGCCTTGGGTTTGGCGACAGGTTTTTCTGCCTCGATCTTAGGCTGCTCAGGAACCGCTTTCACCAACGGTTCGACTGGAGGTGCAATAGGTGCTGCGGCTTCTTTAACGGTTTCCGGCTTTACTTCCGGTTTAAGTGCTTCGATTTTTGCTGGCTCAGGCTTGGGTGGCTCTGCCTTGGCCACAACGGGCGGGGCAATTGGTTTGGCTTTGGCCTGTTTTTCCAACTCAGCCATTTGCTTGTTTTTGAGTTCAAGCAGGGACTGCATGTCCTTAACGTTTTTCTCCAAATCGCTAATGCGCGAATTGGCTTCTTTCAGCGCTTTTTCTTTTGCGACTGCGTCATCCTGCACGGCAGTCAACTTTTCTTGCAGCACCCGAGTCTCGGCTACGCCAGCACCCTTACCTGCTGCGCCAGCACCCTTGCCTTTATCGGCGTTGTCGCCTTTTGAAAGCTTAAGTACATCTTTAGTAGGCTCTGGCGGCTTGGCGGTTTTGTCCTCTGCCTTGGCCGTGATCTTGCCTGCGGCTTCCGGTTTGGTTTCTTCCTGCGCTGGCTTCTGTTCTGCAACTGCGCCCGCCAGTTTTTGGCGATAGGCGTTCCAGTCTGCGACATGCGCCTTAATTTCCTTCGCGGCTGTCGCTTGGCTGGTGCTATCCAGCTGTGATGTCTCGGGAGCGCGTAAAATCTGGCCAGTCTTGAGGCGATTCATATTGTCGCCGTCGAATGCTTTTTTGTTGTTTTCGTACAACGCGACCATCATTTGCTCAAGACTATAACCTTCAGGCTTCATATCGCGCGCGATGCTCGACAATGAGTCGCCTTTTTTCACCGCATGCTCTTTCTGCTCCGGTGCAACCAATACAAGCGGCGCAGACGTAACGGGGGCGCCATGCGTTTGCTCAACTGCGGGCGGCGCTTCGCGCTCACCTTCAGCACGAGGGAATGTTTGCTCAGCCGGCGTTAGCTGTTTGCCCTTAGGCGCTGGCTCTGCCTTGACGATGGGCTCTGGCTTGCTGGATTTTTTGCCTTTGACTGTTTTTTCGGTGGTCTTTTTTTCCGGCTCTGCTTTTTCGGGCTTTTCCGGTTTGGGTTTTTTCTCTGACTTTATGGGCTCGCTTACAGGTGCAGTGGGTTTTTCCATCACTGGCGCAGCTGGCTTGACAGCAGGTTCGACTGCCTTGGATACCGGCATCGTTACCACTGGCGCGACAGGCTTATCAAACCCTGGCGGGTCAAGGAGGATGGTGTATTCGCGCAATAATCGGCCTGATGGCCAATCCAGCTGAATCAATAAGTCGAGAAACGGTTCGTTAAAGGCTTGAATTGAGGTAATAGCCAGATAAGGCTCGCCATTTGGGCGCTTGACCACAGCAAATCGTATGTTAGTCAGGCCTTCCTGACGCTCAATTTTGGCTTGCTTGTATGATTCTGGCGCGGCGATGCGCGCAGTAACCAGATCAACCTCGTCCTTAGGGACGGCAATAAGGTCAATTTCGGCGCGTAAAGGCTGCCCAAGAAAGGAAATAACATTTAATTTCCCCAACCCGGCCGCATCTACGGTTAACGGCGCAGCGGTCAACAGACCTGCGATCAGCAATGCATTGAATAAATTATTCCGTTTCATGCCACCCTCATGACTTTATTAAGCATGGATAACCAACTTAACATCATATAGTTAGAGATGCAAGCTGAGATTGCACATTACATTATCGTTCAACCTAGATATTTTTCAACTAAATTTTCCGCTATCTGCACCATATTCAGCGCCCCGCCCTTGCGCATGTTGTCGGCTACGGCCCATAAGTCCAACCCAAGCTCGTGGGAGGCATCTTTTCGGATGCGGCCAACAAAAACCGGATCGTTGGCCGCCGCCTCGGCTAGCGGGGTGGGAAAGCCCACACCGGCGTCGTCGGCAAAAACAACTACCCCTGGCGCGGTTTTAAGTAACTCTCTTGCCGCCTCACGACTGAGTTTGCGCTCGGTTTCAATATGCAGCGCCAGCGAATGGCCATAGAACACAGGAACACGAATCGCGGTCACGTTCACGCCCATGTTGTCTTTTTGCAACACATGCTTCAATTCGTTCATAATTTTAGCTTCCTCACCGCTCGCCCCCGTCTCATCTTCGCCGCCAATAAGCGGTAACAAGTTAAAAGCGATTTGCTTGGGAAAGACTGCGATATCCATCGGTTTTTGATTGAAGAGTGCAATGGATTGATGTGCCAATTCCTGCACTGCCTCCCGCCCCACGCCGGACACAGACTGTAACGACACGACATTGACCCGACTTAAGCCCACCGCATCTAAAATTGGCTTTAACACCAAGGACATAATGATTACGCAACTGTTAGGATTAGCCACGATGTGGCGCAATTCATAGTTCGCGAGCGCTTCGATATTCACCTCCGGCACCACCAGCGGCACTTCCGGGTCGTGCCGGAATGCATCACTATCGTCGATCACCACTGCCCCAGCGTTCGCCGCCTGCGGCGCATACTCTTCGGAGAGGGCGCGGTCGCCACAAAAAAACACTAGATCGCATTTGCTGAAATCGAACTTATCCAAGTCTTGGATGGTGTGATCTTCGCCCCGGAAAAAGATGGTTTCTTCGTCCGGCGTCACCCTCCCCGCCACATACAACTCGCCGATGGGGAAAGCGCGCGCTTCCAGGATTTCCAGCAGGGTTTCGCCCACCAACGTGGTCGGCGCGACCACGCAGACATTAAAAGTAGCAGCCATTCGTGTGTACCTCGAAATGAAAACGCCAGACGGATGATTCCGCCTGGCGTGCCAGCAAAATCCAAAACCTGAATTATTTCTCTAGCAAAATCCGCAGCATGCGGCGTAGCGGCTCGGCGGCGCCCCACAGCAACTGGTCGCCGACTGTGAAGGCGGACAGGTACTGAGGGCCCATATTCAATTTGCGCATGCGGCCCACTGGGACGGTCAACGTACCGGTGACGGCGGCCGGGGTCAGTTGCTCCATGGTGATCTGGCGATCATTCGGCACTACTTTCACCCAATCATTGTGCGCGGCGATGATGCCGTGGATTTCATCCAGCGGCACATCGCGGGTCATTTTGATGGTCAGCGCTTGGCTGTGGCAACGCATGGCGCCGACGCGCACGCACAGGCCGTCGATCGGCACCTGATTGGCCGAGCGGCCGAGAATCTTGTTGCACTCGACCTGGGCTTTCCACTCTTCCTTGCTCTGGCCGGATTCGAGCGCGACGTCGATCCATGGAATGAGCGAACCGGCTAGCGGCACCGGCCAGGCATCCAAGGGATATTTATCGGAGCGAATGTAATCGGCCACTTTTTTGTCGATTTCCAGAATAGCGGACGCGGGATCGTCGAGCAGCGCTTTGACTTCAGCGTTTACCGCGCCCATCTGCTGAATCAGTTCGCGCATATTGCGCGCACCCGCGCCGGAGGCAGCTTGATAGGTCATGGGGCTGATCCACTCGATCAAGCCTTTATCAAACAAACCGCCGATGGCCATCAACATCAAAGACACGGTGCAGTTGCCGCCGACATAGGTTTTCACGCCCCGGCTCAAGCCGTCTTTGATAACGCTCTTGTTCACGGGGTCAAGAATGATGATCGCCTCATCCTGCATACGCAGCGTAGAGGCGGCGTCGATCCAGTAACCCTTCCAGCCTGCGGCGCGCAGCTTGGGATATACCTCGCTGGTGTAGTCGCCGCCTTGGCAGGTGATGATGGCATCCATCGTCTTGAGTTCGTCGATGTTGGCTGCGTCTTTCAGTGGCGGCACATCGCGGCCAATCGCCGGGCCTTGGCCACCGGGGTTCGAGGTGGTAAAGAACACCGGCTCGATCACATCAAAATCTTTTTCTTCGCGCATGCGTTGCATCAGCACCGAACCCACCATGCCGCGCCAACCGACTAAACCCACTCTTAACATTTTCTTCTCGTCCTCATTTATGAATTCATTTACAGGGCGGCCACCACGGCCTCGCCCATTGCGCTGCATGACACTTTTTTCGTGCCATCTGTATAAATATCTGCCGTGCGCAAGCCTTGCGCCAACACTTTCTTCACCGCCGCTTCGATACGCTGCGCGGCCGCTTCCTGATTCAGGGTGTAGCGCATCATCATCGCGACCGACAAAATCGTCGCCAGCGGATTCGCCACGTTCTTGCCCGCGATGTCTGGCGCGCTGCCGTGGATCGGCTCGTACAGGCCTTTGTTATTTGCATCCAGCGAGGCCGAGGCGAGCATGCCGATGGAGCCGGTGAGCATGGACGCTTCATCCGAAAGAATGTCGCCGAAGATATTGCCGGTGACGATCACGTCGAACTGTTTGGGGTTGCGCACCAGTTGCATGGCGGCGTTGTCCACGTACATGTGCGACAGCGCAACCTCTGGATATTCCTTGG
Organism: Betaproteobacteria bacterium; assembly: GCA_043750335.1. Classification (GTDB taxonomy): domain Bacteria; phylum Pseudomonadota; class Gammaproteobacteria; order Burkholderiales; family Thiobacteraceae; genus RBG-16-58-11. Next base: position 4,958 of record JAYVBU010000252.1, read on the forward strand.
CGACTTCGATCACCACTTCCTTCCACAGCTCGGAGCATTCCAGCACATTCGCCTTTTCCACCGAGCACAATTTCTTGCCGCGCTTCATGGCGATGCCGAACGCGACATGCGCCACGCGCCGCACTTCCGATTCCGCATAGAGCATGGTGTTGAAACCGACGCGTTCACCGTTGCGAACCTCGATGCCGCGCGGCTGGCCAAAATACACATCGCCGGTCAATTCGCGCACGATCATGATGTCCAAGCCCGCTACCACTTCCGGGCGCAGAGTCGAAGCGCTTGCCAATTCTGGATACAACAACGCTGGACGCAGATTGGCGAACAGGTTCATTTCCTTGCGGATACGCAACAGACCGCGCTCCGGGCGTTTGTCGCGCGGCAGGGTGTCGTACTGGGGGCCGCCCACTGCACCGAGCAACACCGCATCGGATGCCTTGGCTAGCGCCAGCGTTGCGTCCGGCAGCGGGTCATTCGCCGCGTCGTAGCCCGCACCGCCAATGGATGCCTGCTCCATTTCAATTTTCAGACCATCCTGCGACAAGCGTTGCAACACATTCACTGCTTGCGCCACGATCTCGGGACCGATGCCGTCACCCGGCAATACTGCGATTTTCATTTAAAACCCTTTTCACCATAGAGGACACAGCGTAAAACATCAAAAAACTCCGTGTACTCCGTGGTTAAGCTTTCCTAGTTAAACATCCACGGCGCTTCTGCTTTGCGCCGCTCCTCGTACGCCTTGATCTTATCCACATTGCGCAAGGTTAGGCCGATATCATCCAATCCATTCAGCAGACAATATTTGCGGAATTCATCCACCTTAAAGGCAAATGACTGGCCACTGGGCGTGGTCACGGTTTGCGCCGACAAATCAACTTTCAG
>JAYVBU010000253.1:0-12575 GCA_043750335.1 Betaproteobacteria bacterium
CCTTTACGAATCATGTAGCCCATCAACACCGGCGTAAGCGTAACGGCGAGCCCCGCCGCTGCGGCCATGGCGTAGGTTTTGGTGTATGCCAGCGGCGCGAATAGCTTGCCTTCTTGCCCGATCAGCGCGAACACCGGCAGGAAGGATACGGTGATTACCAGTAAGGAGAAGAATAGCGCGGGGCCGACTTCTACCGCTGCGTTGCGCGTGACTTGCCAATAATTCGGTGCAGGCCCGGCGCGCTCCAGGTGTTTATGCAAATTCTCGATCATCACGATCGCGGCATCGACCATGGCGCCAATGGCGATGGCGATGCCGCCAAGCGACATGAGGTTGACCGTGATGCCCTGTGCCTGCATCAGGATGAAAGCAGTGAGCATACCCAAGGGCAATGTCACCAAGGCCACCAGTGCCGAGCGCCAATGCAGCAGGAACACTAAACACACTAGCGCTACCGCCAGGGATTCTTCTAACAACTTTTCGCGCAGATGATCGATGGCGCGGCGGATCAGATTCGAGCGGTCGTAGGTGGTGACGATTTCGACACCTGCGGGCAAACCAGCTTGCAGTTCTTTCAGCCGCGCCTTGACGGCGGTTACGGTATCAAGTGCGTTCTGCCCGTAACGCATGACGATGATGCCGCCCACGGCATCACCTTCGCCATCGAGATCGGCCACGCCGCGCCGCGCTTCCGGGCCGAGATTGATACTCGCAACTTGCGCCAGCTTCAGCGGGTAGCCACTGGCATCTTGCCCCACGACCACTTGACGTAGGTCGGCGATGTTTTTGAGATTGGCCTTTGCACGCACCATGTATTCGGCGCGCGCCATTTCGATGACGGAGCCGCCGCCGCTTTGGTTCGCCGCGCGCACGGCCTCTGCCACATTCTCAAAATTCAAACCATAAGCGGCGAGGCGATTGGGGTCGAGCTCGATCTGAAATTGCTTGGCTGCGCCGCCGATGCTCGCTACTTCGGCTACACCGGGTACGCTTTGCAACTCGGATTTTAAAAAAAATTCTTGCAGCGCACGTAATTCAAAAGTATCGCGTTTGCCAGAGCGATCCACCAGCGCGTATTGATACACCCAGCCTACGCTCGATGCATCCGGGCCAAGTGTCGGCGTGACACCTTCGGGCACGCGTCCCGCTGTTTGCGATAGATACTCCAGTACGCGCGAACGCGCCCAGTAGGGATCGACACCATCGCGAAACACGACGTAGATGAACGACTCGCCAAACATGGAAAAGCCGCGCACCGCGCGCGCGCCCGGCACCGAGAGCAGCGTGGCGGTGAGCGGATAAGTGATTTGGTCTTCGACGATCTGCGGCGGCTGGCCGGGAAACGGTGTCTTGATAATCACCTGCACGTCAGCCAAATCGGGGATGGCGTCGAGCGCGGTGTGGCGCGCGGAAAAAATGCCCCAGATCGCAAGCACGGCGCAGGCAATCAGCACCAGCAGGCGATTACGGATAGACCAGTCGATGAGGCGCGCGATCATGTTTCAATCATCCAAGAATAATCATTTCTCTTGGCTGTTAGTGGGCGTGAGCCGCTGCGCCGCATCGGCAATCGAAGCCGCAGCATCAAGCAGGAACTGCCCGTTAACCACGACTAAATCGCCCTCCTCTAAGCCATCGAGGATGGCGATGCGCTCGGCAGTTTCGATGCCAGTGGTGACGGCAACCGGCATGAAGTGTCCTTTTTCCAGCGCATGCATCACGAAATTACCATGGCCGGTGCGCATCACGGCGCTCTTGGGAACCGACAGCACCTGGCGCGGTGCAGTATGAATGGTGACGGTGGCGTATTCGCCCAAATTCGCTCCGGGTGTAATTGATAGGCGCACACGCGCGCTGCGTGTTGTGTTGTCCAGGATAGGATTTAAACCGGTGAGACGGGTTTTAATCGACACGCCAGTTTCAAAATTTACGGTGACGGCATCACCTTCACGCACCCAAGCAAGTTGATCTGGATACATCACGACTTCGAGCCATGTATGTGCAGTATCGACGCAACTCATTATTTCTGTGGCGTGGTTTACTGACATGCCAGATGTCGCCATGATCGCTTTCACCACGCAGTTTTGCGGTGCAAGCGCAGCAACGGTGGCCAATGCTTTGCGCGTCTCCAGCAACTTAGCCAACATGGCATCGGTGAAACCGATTTGATGCAAGCGCAAGAGAGTGCGCTCGCGATCACGTTCTAAGGGCTGCAAAATGGATTGCAACTGCTCTTCACTTTGACTCGCGCCAAGTTTTGCTTGCTCCCGTTCAGCCGCATCTAGTGCATCGGCTATGGCAAGACGATTCCGCTCACGCCTTTCTTCGACCATTTTTAAGGCTGGGGTGGCGCGTCGAGCATTGTCGATATACTCATTTTGCAGCGCAAGAATATCCGGTGAGGAAATTTCATACATCACTTCGCCACGTGTGACGCGCTGGCCGATGCGCTTGATGTGCAATTTCGTTAGCACGCCATCAATATTCGGCGTGATGCGTAAAAACGCACCCTCGTCGGCTATCAAGGTGGCGTAAGTTTGAATATCGTATGTGAGTGCCGCGCGCTCCGTGCGAGCGATGCGTACGCCGAGTTTTTGCTGAGTCGCGGTATCCACATGGATTTGATTGGCTACTGCACTGTTGGCATCATTCGCCGCCACTAGGCCCATGCCGCAGATGGGGCAAGCGCCGGGGTGGTTCTGCACGATGTGCGAGTGCATTGGGCACACATAAGCGGTTTGCGAAACGTTCGGTGTAATCGGCGATAGAGTCGCAGGGGGTGCCGCATATCGCTGGCCAAGCCAGAAACCGCCTAGACCGATTACTGCTAGCAATAATAGAATGATTGACTGTCGTTTCATTTTTTCTTCAAGGCCCAACACCCTAGCCGACTAGGTCACACTGGGCAGTAAAAAGGGGGGCAAGCCCCCCTCGTTGCGTTACGCGAAAAGCTACGCTTACGTTACATTGATTTTAGTCAACGCCTTGCCAAGCACCGCACCGGTAATCCAATGTAAATACTGCACAGTTACGGTCCAATTTCCTGCCTTGGTGGGCGTGATAATGCAGTCATAGCGCTCCGCTGAAGATGCTTCAATCGTGGTAGTGCTCCAGGCGGTGGGCAAGGGTCTGCCATCGGATGCCACTACGCTAGCCGTCAAGCCACCAAAATCAATTTTTTGCGGGTAGTAACCAGCGTTGATATAACGCACCAATAAAGTCTGGCCCACTTTCATATTCACCGCTACGCTGGTGTTGGTCTGGGCCGAGCTAGCACCATCTACACCGCTGATGATGAAATATTTTGGATTAAGATTGTTTAAGCCAACATCACCCCCGCAGGAGCCTGCGGCCCAATCCAGGGTGTGCCAAGCAGGATCAATTTCGTCGCACGCCCACACTGCCTCGACATCATATTTTGGCCCATTGTAGAAAGCGCGTTTGGTACCGACTGCATCCCCTGGTGTAACTTTTGGATCCACAATCAATGCGCCGTACATGCCCATCTCTGCGTGTAAAACCGTATTGGTATGGCAGTGATAGAAATACGTGCCTGCATTTGATGCGCGCCATTGGTAGGTATAAGTTCCGTTGGTCACATCTTGTGAATAATGCCCTACGCCATCGTTTTCCGTACTGGGCTCAATACCGTGATGATGGATGGTGTGCATCCACATCATATCCACGGTCAGGATGGTGTGCACAATTTGACCTTCCGTTACGCGTATCGTTGGCGATGGAAACGTGCCACCCGACATACCGCCCATCCCTGCCCCGTCGGTGAACCCCCAAACGGTTACCGTCGTGCCATTGTCCATACGGATAGAACCATTCATATAAATGCCGCGCGTAAAACTAATATCTGGCGTTACCTTGCCCGGCGTTGCCGGCGTACCTGGATATACATAGCAAGAGCTGCCCATTCCACCGCCACCTGTCATGCCCATAGTCTTGTCTCCTGAATTTTTGTTGTGCTAGAGAAACTGAATCGTCGTCATGGCGCCAAACTGATAGAGCCCACCACCCGCTGTCTGTGTCATTTCATCGTGCAGGTGCATCGGGAACTCTCCTGTGGTCACCGCTGGGTAAGCATCAGGGGGCGCATCGAACGGGTAAATCGCATCGATTTTTCCTCGATTGTTCCTCACATACAAAACATCTTTCTTCCAGACTGTACTGCGTACTTCACCGTTATTCGTCAGCCATTCCATGTGATTCGCATGCACATGCATTGAGTGCGAACACATGCCTGCATTCAGCATGCGCACCAGCGTGCGATCACCGATATAGCCTTTGAGTTTCGTGCGCGTATCGTATAGCGCATTCTTGGTGGCATCCAAATAGTTGGCAGCACCGGGCGGCAACGAGGTTAATCCGTTGATGGTGAAGTAACGTGGCGTGTAGGTAGTCGGCACGGTCTTATTGGTTTGTACCGCGCTATGCAGTGCCGGATCAATATCATTAAAAATCCAGAACAGTTGCTTCTTGAAAGTTGGGCTACCCGCGTAGAGCTGCGTACTGCTGCCCGATGGCATGATAGACAAGCCACCATGCAGACCGAGAAAGCGGTTGTACGTTGTTACATCGTCATAGAACAGATATGAGCCAGCCTTACCTGCTGGCACGGTATAGGTGAGTGTCTTGGTAGCACCGCTGGCGATGCTCCCGGTTGTGGCTAATGCCGGGTCGCTCGCCTTGAGCCCCCCGATCACAAAACTATGTGACTGGGTAAGCTTGTTGACGACTGTGATGCTCAAGGTATCGCCTTCTTGGCAAGTCAAAGCAGTACCTGGAATGGTTAAGGTGCCCACCGCATCGCTGAAACTTTGGAAGTACACCACGATCCCGTCCGGCATCGTCATTGTTCCATCGGTGATGTAGTAAGTCTTGCTGATCGTGGCTGCTTCAACACGCGGCACCCAATTTATTAATCCTGTGCCCAATGCTGCGCTGGCAAGACTCGCCCCGCCCAATTTCATGAAATTACGTCTTTGCATTGCTACCTCCCTTTAATTGTCGTTGTAACGCCATGCCATACAGGGCGCAGCAAAGCCGTAAGACCAAACTGTGTCTTTGACTCATCGCATCCTGCATGAAAAGTGTAGGTCGCTAGCCGCCATGGGATACGGCGGCCAAAAAACTGAAGCCTGCGCGAATGCGCCAGGCACATACAAACGAACAAAACTAGCGCACGGGGGACAACTCGCTCCGCGCAGCGATTTGCAAGGTCTCACGCTGTCTCCTGTCGCTTTGCGCGATCTAGGTAATTAAAAGCCGTCTCGTCTCATGCTCATTCGTCAACGTTCACGACAGCTGAGAATATTATTAATAAATAATATTTATTAATGAATCACTGTTTCCAATATGAATGAAAGGTAAAGAGATGGGTGGTCTTTGTCAACCACTTATACATAGTACTTATATACTGTATCAGGGGTAAGCGAAAAGAATATGCCGAACTCAGTGCGTCAACGGGGGGGTGTTGACGGTATTGACGTAATAGCCAGCTAGGCCTTGCAACAGGCGCATTTGTCGCCCTTCACGCAGCAGTTGCTCAAATTCTTCTGCCGGGAGCGGATGACTGAAAGAAAAACCTTGTATCTCGTTGCAGCCTTGCGCGCGCAAAAAGGCAAGCTGCTCTTCGGTCTCGACGCCCTCCGCCAACACATTCAGGCGCAAGCTGCTGGCCATGGCAATAATCGCAGACGCGATAGCTTTATTGTCTGGGTCGGTTCCGATATCGCGCACGAAAGACTGATCTATTTTGAGCGTGTCGATTGGCAGGCGTTTGAGGTAGGACAAGGACGAGTAACCCGTGCCAAAATCGTCGATGGAAATATGAATGCCGAGATTTCTGAGCCGGGTGAGTGTGGCGATATTGGTTTGGTTATGTTCGAGCAGTAAATCTTCGGTAATTTCCAGCTCCAAAAATTGGGCAGACAAGCCAGTTGCTTCCAATGCCTGGATTACCGCGCCCGCCAAATCCCGTTGAATAAACTGGCGTACGGACAAATTGACTGCCATGCGTATCGGCATCAAACCCATCTTTTGCCAATCGTGGTTTTGCCGACACGCTTCGCGCAAAGCCCAATCACCGACCGGAATAATCATACCGGTCTCCTCCAATATCGGTATGAATTCGGCAGGCGACACCAAACCTAACTCCGGGTGACGCCAACGCAAAAGCGCTTCGGCGCCGATCATTTGCCCACTCAATAAATCGACTCTGGGTTGGTAGTACAGCATAAACTCGTTACGATCCTGGGCGCGGCGCAATGCACTTTCCAGCCGCAGGCGTTCATGCGCCTTGACGTTCATCTCGGCCACATAGAACTGAAAATTATTGCGCCCGAATTCTTTAGCGCGATACATGGCCGAATCGGCGTTGCGCAACAGGTTATCGGCATTCTCGTCATCGCTGGGGTACAAGGTGACGCCCACGCTCACGCTGATAAAGACTTCGTGCCCATATAAATTGAAGGGTTGCGACAAGGTATCCAGAATTTTTTGTGCCACTGCCGACGCGTCGCGCTCTTCGATGATGTCTTCAACGATCACCGTAAACTCGTCTCCCCCCAGACGCGCCACGGTGTCGCAATCCCGCACACAACTACGCAGGCGCTCAGCAGCGATTTTCAATAACTGATCGCCCACATTATGGCCAAGCGTATCGTTGATGGCTTTGAATCGGTCCAGATCGAGAAACATGACCGCCAATTTTTGATGGTAGCGATCAGCCTGCGCCATGGCGTGAGTCAAGCGATCACGGAATAGCGCGCGATTGGGTAAGCCCGTCAGCGCATCGTGGTGCGCCATGTGCCGAATACTTTGTTCGACACGCTTGCGCTCTTCCAAATCATGATGCAGCTTCTCATTGACGGACTTTAATTCGGCGGTACGTTGAATCACTTGAGATTCGAGTAATTCGTTTGACTGCTTCAGCGCCTCTTTCGCCTCTTTGATCGCCACGACCAGCGGTAGCCAATGCCAAAAACCTACTGCGAGCAACACATTGCCTAGAGTCCACGCGCTATAACGAACCAGACCCAGCGCATAATTACTGACCAAGCTCTGGTCGGCGGACACGATGGGGAGCAGACTCAAGGCATCGCCGAAGCCCACAATCATCAGACCAATGATAATCATGAACCATCCACGGTGTCGTGCGATGGCGGGTTGGAGGTAGCTCATCCATAACAAAGCCAGGGTAATGGCAGCCACTACACCCAACTTGACCCACTTCAGTGCGAGCAATTCGTCCATGCGCTTAATTATTTTCCATGCTTCATCGAAAAAATGAGATCAGCCTTCAGCTACGATGCCTACTGTCCATTTTACCCAACACAGCCCACCCCTGGGCAGGTTTAGGCTCAACACGTCACGATGAGAGCAACAGAGCACTGGCGTGAATTTCGGCTAAAATACCCGGCCTTACGCCCCGGTAGCTCAGTGGATAGAGCAACCCCCTCCTAAGGGGTAGGTCACACGTTCGATTCGTGTTCGGGGCGCCAAAAATTCAAGCGCAATGCCTGTCGCTGAACATTCTCTGAGTTGAAAAATTGAGGCGCTGCCTCAACGAGGGAGGCCAAAGAAAAATACTAGCTGAGCCGCTTGCTTGGCTTGAAGTTGCTTTCCAACCAGCGCTTGATGCGCACGGCATCGCCGATGCGGGTGTATTTACCTTCGGAATCGAGTAACACGATAATAAGCGGCTGATTCGCTATCGTAGCCTGCATAACGAGACAATGACCAGCTTCAGAGATGTAACCCGTTTTCGATACGCCGATTTGCCAATCCTTGTCGCTCACCAATTTATTCGTATTGCGGAAAGCAAGGTTTTGAAACCTTAAAGTGCGGGTATTGCGCTTATGACTAGCCAGTTTTTTTTGCGCCAAGGCCCGTGCCTGCTTGTAGATCGGCATCTGCAAATCATAAGAAGTGGCCGTAGTCAATTCGGTAATGATTGGGTAGGTATGCGCGGCGCGCACCATACGCGCTAAATCCTCAGCCGTAGATTGGTTTTCGCTACGCAGGCCAGTTGAATCGGCGAACCGCGTACTGGCCATGCCAAGACGAGCAGCTTTGCGATTCATAGCAGCAACAAACGCCTCGACACCACCAGGGTAGGTTCGCGCCAGCGCCGCAGCCGCACGATTCTCGGACGACATCAACGCCAATTGCAAAATTTCGCGCCGGGTCAACGCGGCACCTATCTGAAGACGTGAATGCGTACCTTTTACGCGGTCGATATCTTCATTCGATATGATGATTTTTTCGTCCAAGGAAAGCCGTGCATCCAAAGTCACCATCGCTGTCATCAACTTGGTGATAGAGGCGATCGGAGTGCGCGCCTCGGCATTTTTGGCGTAAATAATTTCGCCGGTTCTCTCATCCAGAATAAGCGCCATGGTGGAGCGCAATTCGGGATCGCCCTTGACTTGAAGAATGCTTGCCTCAAGTAATCTTATTCGTTCCGCGATGGGATCGGCCGCTTTGCAGTCGTACTCTTGCAAACCAGTCTTAACGCCGAAATCGAGGCGTTCACTGGCAGGCACTAATGTGCATTCAGCGTGCCCATTCGACAAGACGAAAAATAATGTGAAAAATGGCGTAATGAACTGCTTCATGCTTTTTGTTAACGGCATCTGCTTACCACCCTTTAGTTTACTTATTGTTCATAAAGGATTTTTTAAACTTACACAGCATTTTTCTGTGCAGGATCGTGTTTGGGCACTAAGGTAACCTGAACGCTCGCTATTTAGCAACTATTTTTAATAGCGCCATAATCTTAGCGCTTATTCTTCATGCATCGCTAAAGAATACCTTCGTGCTACCTTGCAGTGCCTGCCCCCAAATTGCAGTGCCTGCCCCAGAAAGCAAAAACCCTCGAACGAACTACGTCGGAGGGTAATCGCTTAGCGTGGGCCTTGTCGGCCCGAATTGGCTATGCGCTACATTAACACCTTTTTTTTCTGCATTCGCGACCGATACCACCGCCGGGACCGAGTGGCTTGATACTTACAACGGGCGCGGTCACTTCGGCAATTGGCCGATAAACGGCGGGGGCCGCAGCAGGCGCGAAACCGACCGCCGGAGCAGAAATCCCGCCGAACCCAGCTGCTGTTGGTGCAACTTCAACCCACGCGCCCCATTGAGAAACTGACTCGTCGGCAACCGTACGCTTTTCATGTACAACTACGTTTTTCCATTGATCTTCGTGTAATTCTAAATTTTCCTTCGCTTGCGCCGACAGGGTTAGACTCGATGCCAGAATAAGCGTGGAAGCCGTTAATTTGAAGAGATGCATTTTTTCTCCGCTTTGTTAATATTAATTAATATTAAGCATTATTCGTGCCATTAATTTCAACATATTGTTTATGTTTGAAATTTACAAAAATTTAACAATAATCCAATATATTTTTAACTAAATATCGACAATATCGGCATATCCCAATCATGCTGAATTTGGCTTTTCTCCCGCGCCAAAAAAAACACCGGCCTACGCCGGTGTTTTACCCATAAAACCGAAATGCTTTAGGTTCAGAAACTTCGGTTCATGGTCAGCGTGGTCATCTCACGGCTGTACGAAAAAGTCGCTACGTTGGAAGCATTACGCGTGTACACGTAACTGCCATTCAGCTTCCAGTCTTTGAGCATACCGTCTTTAAAATGATGGGCAAAACCGAACTCCATCTGATTTTCAGCCTCATCACGGGCCACGTTGAAAACGGGCTCAACCCCACTGTATTTAGCGTCTTTCTGGCTAAAACGGCCATAAATGGAACCATTTTCCCAAGCGACGTAGTTCGCCCCGGCAAAAAACTCTGTGCCATCGTTGCTATAACGATCAACATCGGCTCGCTCGTCAAAATAGCGCGCACCTACTTGAATCGCGACCTTACTATCCCACAGCACTCGTCCGTAAGACAGCCCGGACGCTACGTAGCTACTGTCACGACCCGCATCGACGGCGCGCTTGAAATCACGATCCATGTAAACCGCATCCCAAGTAATTTCGGCATTGTTAAACTGCCAAGCCACGTTCGGATTGAGCGAGGAATAAATCGCGAGGTGATCGCTGCCCAAGTAAATGTCGTCAACTTGCAGGGCGACACTGGCGCGCCATTTGTTCGGCACGAACCAGGAGGGGCCGGTGGAAAGTGAGAAGACATCCAGCCCGAAAGCGTGTTCTGTGGTGTAGCCGCGATGATAGTAGCTGGCACGAGATTGCCATGCCACGCGCCCTGCCGATTCACCCAAACGGAAGGTCGAGGGGAAATTATAGGTATGGCCCAGCCCTACCTGTGCCACCACCGCTAGGTCTCCCCGTTTGGTGTTGCCCGGCGCAAGAACTAGGCCACCCGGTAACAAATCGCTGCCCGTGCCTGCATTGACGTTGCTGTCATACATCATGCCGACAGAAACCGTGGGCTCCCAAGTATGGGTCTTAGCCAGCAAGAAACCGCGCTCTTGCTCGATCTGCGCCATAAAGGAGAGGATGGACAAGCGGACATTTTCTGGGGTTTTTGGATCGTCCAATACGGCTTGCGCCTGTTTTTTTGCTTCTTCGTAATTCAGTGCCCGGAAGTACGTTACCGCCAACTCCAAGCGCGCCCGGCTGAGGGAGGGCTGATTGCTTAAAACCGTTTGAAAAGCTTCAATGGCAGAAAACAGATTTCCCGTTTCACGCTGGTACAAGCCTTCTTTGAAAAGCATGTCCGTATCGACAAGATTGGCATCGGCTCCCAGTGCAGGCAGCGCCATGAAGGCGCAGAATGCGCCAGCCATGGCGCGCAGGGGAAACTGAAAGAGAGGATGATTTTTTTTCATTGTTATTCTGCCATTGTTGAATTTTTCGGGAGTATAACCGGACTACCCATTCGCTTCAATATTCTTCAGCCGTATCAATCACCTATACGGCATATTCCTAGGCCAAAAGTTGGCCCGTGCAGCGCATCGTGCATCACGCGACGCAATCAACAAAGTATCGTTTTTTTCCATCCAATTCTTCGATCACCAAGCCGTGAATATCGGTCTCGAAGCCGGGGAAGCGCTCGTTGAAGACACGCGCAAATTTGAGATATCGCACGATGGTGCTATTGAAGCGCTCGCCGGGGATCAACAGCGGAATACCTGGCGGGTAAGGCGTCAACAACACGCTGGTGATACGCCCTTCCAGATCATCAATTTCAACGCGCTGAATTTCGCGGTGCGCCATTTTAGAGAAAGCATCTGCGGGCTTCATCGCGGGTGCCATTTCCGACAGATACATTTCGGTCGTCAGGCGCGCAACATCATTTTCTTTGTACAAAGCATGAATGCGCTCGCATAAATCTTTGAAGCCCATTTTCTCGTAACGCGGGTGTTTGGCCACGAATTCGGGCAACACACGCCATAGTGGCTGGTTTTCGTCGCAGTCTGCCTTGAACTGTTGCAGTGCGGTGAGCAGCGTGTTCCAGCGGCCTTTGGTGATGCCGATTGTGAACATGATGAAGAAAGAATAGAGGCCCGTTTTCTCCACGATCACGCCATGCTCGGCGAGATATTTGGTGACGATAGCGGCGGGAATACCCCAATCGGCGAACTCGCCTTCCACATCGAGGCCCGGCGTGATGACCGTGGCTTTGATCGGGTCGAGCATATTGAAACCCGACGCCAGGTTGCCAAAACCATGCCAGCGCTCGTTGTCACGCAACACCCAGTCGTCGCGCTCACCAATACCTTCTTCCGCCAGACTCTCTGGACCCCACACCTTAAACCACCACGATTCGCCGAATTCGGCATCTACTTTGCGCATGGCCCGGCGAAAATCTAGCGCTTCCAAGATTGATTCTTCCACCAGCGCAGTGCCGCCGGGCGGCTCCATCATCGCCGCCGCCACATCGCACGAGGCGATAATGGCGTATTGGGGCGAGGTCGAAGTGTGCATTAAATAGGCTTCGTTGAAGCTGTGATAATCGAGTTTTCGGTTTTGCGAGTCCTGCACCAGGATTTGCGATGCTTGCGACAAGCCCGCAAGCATTTTGTGCGTAGATTGTGTAGAGAAAACCAAGGCATCTTTGGAACGTGGCCGGTCTTTGCCAATGGCATGCATGCCTTTATAGAAGTCGTGGAAGGTCGCATGCGGTAGCCACGCTTCGTCGAAATGCAGGGTGTCAATAAAACTACCGAGCAAATCTTTGATGGTATCCACGTTGTACACGATGCCATCGTAGGTGCTCTGGGTAATCGTAAGAATGCGCGGTTTGGTTTTGATGTCCTTGGCGAAGGGGTGCGCGGCAATTTTTTTCTGGATGTTTTCAGGGCGAAATTCGTCGAGCGAAATCGGGCCGATAATGCCGTAGTGATTGCGCGTCGGGGTCAGGAACACGGGAATCGCGCCGCACATGATGATTGAGTGCAGGATCGATTTGTGGCAGTTACGGTCGCCTCTAGCGAAGCACCCATAACCAACGCCAATTGGCGCATTTCCTGGGCAGCGGTAATTTGCAAGCGTTGCCAGCTTCCGGCGGTAATCACTTGGCGAAGTGCACTCATCATGTTTTCTGATGTTGCAATAATGGGCTGATCATTGG
>JAYVBU010000254.1:0-12565 GCA_043750335.1 Betaproteobacteria bacterium
GCGAAAGGTAGGTCGGATGAAATCACGATTACCACGGTATTGGCCAAGCTCGCCGCCTGCTGATTGAACACGCGCGTAGATTGTGCGCAGGTCGGCGTATCCAGGCTCGGTACAATGGACAATACTTTGCGCTTACCCACAAAGTGCGACAGCGCCACATCGTTCAAATCTTTATCCACGAGCATGAAGCTATGCGCCTTTTCTCCCGGCAGCGGAAAATGACCTTCGACGTGCAGTGGGTTGCCCTCTAAAGTGACAGTGCTCATAAGACCTCCATAATTAGGGTTGCGTTGCATTCATCCTACAAACGGTATTTGTGGCGCCTTGTTGCTTCCACGCTAAATCTTAGGTTTGATCGGGCACGGCGGCGCGCTTTGTTGCCGTCCCATGATGCGCGCCAGATGATCGGCGAATTGTTGCAAATCGGCCTCGGTTTTCGTCTCGGTGGCGCATACCAAGAGCGCATTGCCGAGCTCAGGGTAAGTCGGCATCAAATCAAATCCGCCGAGGATACCTTGCGCTTCGAGCGCATGCAGCACGCCCGCTGCGGGTGTATCCAGCTTCACCACCGCTTCGTGAAATACGGGGCGATCAAACGCCAGCGTGACACCGGGAATCTGCGTGAGCTTGGCAACGAGCGCTAGCGTATTCGCATGCGACGCCAGTGCCACGCGTTTCAAACCCTCTGGCCCGATCAGCGCGAGATAGATTGTCGCCGCCGTGACCAGCAGTCCTTGGTTAGTACAAATATTAGATGTGGCCTTGGCGCGCCGAATATGTTGCTCGCGCGCTTGTAGCGTCAGGGTAAAGCCGGGCTTGCCTTCGAGGTCCACGGTGCGGCCAATGATGCGCCCCGGCATTTGCCGCACAAAATCCTGTTTACAGGCAAGAAAGCCGAAATACGGCCCGCCCGACGCCAGCGGCGCGCCCAGCGGTTGACCCTCTCCGGTGGCGATATCCGCGCCCTTTACACCCCATTGGCCGGGCGGCTTCAGTAAGGCGAGCGATGTTGGATTGACCAAACCAATCGCCATGCCGCCCTGCGCGTGCGCCCAATCGGTCAGCGCATCGACATCTTCCAGGCAGCCAAAAAAATTGGGTTGCGGAATCACCAGCGCGGCGAATTCTCCCGCTGGCAGCGCCGTGGTGATGCCGGTCTTTGCGTCGTAATCCAACTCGATCAGCTCGATATTTTGCGCCGACACAATCGCCTGCACGGTGCGCCGATAATACGGGTGCACGGTCTTCGGCATTAAGATGCGGCGCGAGTGCCGATGCGCGCGCACCGCCATCAACACCGCTTCGGCTAAACCTGATGCACCGTCATAGAGACTCGCATTTGACACGTCCATGCCGGTGAGCGAAGCAATCATGGTTTGGTATTCGTACAGCAGTTGCAGCGTTCCCTGGCTCGCCTCAGCTTGATACGGCGTGTAGGCCGAATAAAATTCGCCGCGACTGACGAGCTGCCATACTGCGGCGGGAATGTGATGCTCATACGCGCCCGCGCCGATGAAATTTGAATAGCGTCCGTCTTGCTCGGCGCGCGCATGCATCAAACGCGTCACCTCCATCTCGCTCATGCCTTCCGGCACTTGGGTGAGGCCACCGCTACGCAGCGCTTGCGGAATCTCATCAAACAAATTTTCAATCGAAGTCACGCCGATGCTGGCAAGCATCTCGCGTACGTCGTCTTCGGTATGGGGTATGAATGGCATAATATTTTAATTTCTTGCCACAGAGGTCACAGAGAACACAGAGGAAAAGCAGCGCACTTCTCTGTGTTCTCTGTGACCTCTGTGGCTAACAGGGGTTGAACTTAATGTGCCTCGCTATCGACGACAGCTTTATACCCAGCCGCATCCAGCAAAGCATTCACATCGGCGGCGTTCGTCGGCTTGAGCTTGAACATCCACGCGCCATACGCATCCTGGTTGATCATCTCCGGCTTGTCGCTCACCGCAGCATTCACTGCCACCACTTCGCCCGCTATCGGGGCATATACGTCAGATGCGGCTTTCACCGATTCGACCACGGCGCATTCTTCGCCTGCCGCGAGGGTGCGCCCAACATCGGGGCTTTCTACATACACCATATCGCCCAGTAAATCCTGCGCGTGATGCGTGATGCCCACGCTCACTGTGCCGTCGGCTTCCGCACGAACCCATTCATGCGACTTGGTATATTTCAGATCAGTTGGAATCGTCATGCCACACTCCTTAAATTAAACTTTTACCGTTACGTACGAAGGGATACTTCACCACTTTCGCCGATAGCAATTTATCGCGTACTTCCACTTGCACCAACTCACCGAGCGGAATCGCTTTAGGCAAACGCGCCAGCGCAATCGACTTATCCAAGGTAGGCGCAAAACTGCCGCTGGTAATTTCGCCATTGCCATAGGTGGTGCGTACTTTTTGATGGCTACGCAATACGCCTTTGTCCACCAACACCAAGCCGAACACATCTTGCGTGACGACTTGCTCTTTTAGTACTGCTTTGCCGATGAAATCGCGCTCGGACATGAGGTCCACGGTCCACGCCAAACCCGATTCGAGCGGCGTAACGGTTTCATCCATGTCCTGACCATAAAGATTCATCCCGGCCTCCAGGCGCAAAGTGTCGCGCGCACCTAAACCAATCGGTTTCACGCCTGCGTCACGCAATGCTTGCCAAAAAATTTCCGCCTGATTTGCCGGTAAAACAATTTCAAAACCATCCTCGCCGGTATAACCGGTGCGCCCCACAAAGTAGGGGGGGCAATCGGCGGCCTGAAACGGTTTCAACAATTCGGTGACGGCGCGAATCTCCGGCACAGCCTGCCAGACTTTTTCACGGGCATGCGGACCTTGCACGGCGATAATCGCCATTTCGCGGCGTGGCGTAATGCGCAGGCTGGACGCAAATTCGTCGCGCCGTGCCAGCATCCAGGCTAAATCCTTGTCGCACGTTGCGGCATTCACTACGATGCGGAACCAGTCTTCGCGCAGGTAATACACGATCAGATCGTCCAACACGCCTGCTTGCTCATTCAGCAGGCATGAGTACATGGCCTTACCGGGGATTTGCAGGCGATCAATATTATTTGCCAGCAAGCGGCGCAAAAATTCGCGCGCTAACACGCCCTCGATATCAATGGCCAGCATATGCGATACATCGAACATGCCCGCGTCGCGGCGAACCTGATGATGCTCTTCAATCTGAGAACCGTAATTCACCGGCATATCCCAGCCAGAAAAATCGACCATCTTCGCGCCCATGGCGCGATGCGCGGCGTTTAATGTAGTTTGCTTGAGCATGCGGCCCCTTGAATGTTATGCAAGTATTCGGAATCAAACGAGTTCGGCATCGGAACAAGGCAGAGCCCGAACGAATACACGATTTCGTTGTGCTTCACCCCTCTGTTCGGGTACCTGAGAGATTGCAGGAGAAAGCCTGTGTGCCCCTTCGGTGGGCGCGCCATTGAATGAACGCCGCTCTCCAGAGTTGCCTAAACACACGGTTCATTTGCCTGAGCGATTATGGGTTAATTACGCCTTCGGCGGTGCTATTGCACGCTCTCCCGTGTGCCTTACGGCAGGACGAAACTATACCGGAGGCAGGGGGTGGCGACAAGCAAAGGCCGCTACCTGAACTATCTGAACAGTCAAACCGTGCTAGACAATGGAGCGGGGCGATGCACACCAAAACCCTGAACATAATCCACGCCCAATTCGGCCAAGCGCTGCATGACTGCGTCGCTTTCAACGTGTTCCGCAACGGCCTGTAGGCCCATCACATGGGCGATGCGAATGATCGCTTCGACCATCGCACAATCCATGGCGTCATTCAGCATATCGCGCACAAACGCGCCATCGACCTTAATGCTATCCACTGGCAGATTTTTGAGATAGGCAAACGAGGACATGCCGCTGCCAAAATCGTCAAGCGAAAAACGGCAGCCCAGTACCCGCATCTGCGCCATCATGCGCATGGCGTGTGCCAGATTGGAAATGGCGGCGGTTTCGGTCACCTCAAAACAAATACGACTGGGGGCCACGCCCGATAGGCGCAATTGATCCTCGATAAAAACAGCGAAGGCTTCATCGCCCAGCGATTGTCCGGACAGATTAATCGCGTAGGAAATTTTGTCTGGTAGCCGCCGCTGATTCGCGCTCATCCAGGCGAACAAAGTGCGTACCACCCACCGATCAATGGAAGGCATTAAGCCATAGCGCTCCGCCGCCGGTATAAAGGCCATGGGGGGCACTAATTCACCCGTTTCATCTAGCATCCGCAACAATATTTCTTGATACTCAAAGTCGCTATCGGGACGCAATGGAACGATTTTTTGAGCGTAAAGTTGAAAGCGATTTTCTTCAAATGCGCGCGTGATCCTAGCGACCCACTCGGCTTCGCCGTGCAAACGCTTTACTTCCGCATCCTGCGCGCGGTGTACGCACACGCGATTGCGCCCGCGATCTTTGGCCATATAACACGCGGTGTCCGCAGCTGAGAGTAAATTCGCAATACCCCCCGTCTCGTGCGTGATTTCTACCATGCCAATCGAGGCCCCCACCGTAAAAGTTTTGGTCGCCCAACTTAAGCGAAACTCGCTAATTTCTTCGCGTAATTTTTCTGCAATGACTTGCGCCTGCTCGATTCCACAGCCTGGCAGGAGCAAGCCGAACTCATCCCCGCCCAAGCGCGCAAGGGTATCCACGGCCCGAATTTTTGTGCTGAGCAAGGTCGATAGTTGGCGTAACAACTCATCGCCCGCCACATGGCCGGCGGTGTCGTTCACAAGCTTGAATTGATCCAGATCGACATAGAGTAAGGCGTGGCTGATGTGGGACGACTGCGCGCTCTCTACCAGCTCTTGCAAACGACGCTCGAATTCGTGCCGATTGGCTAAACCCGTCAGCGCGTCATGGCTCGCTTGCCAAGCCAGCTCATGCACTAAGGAGCGTTCAGAGGTCACGTCCCGAAACACCACCACCAATCCGATCACCTCACCATCTGTTTCACGGATGCGCGATACCGTTTGCTCGATGGCATATTGTAAGCCGCCACGCGACAGCAGCAAGGACGATTCCCGACTTGGCGCGTTATCGCCATGCAGGCAGCGCGCGACCAGATTCAATCTCTGCGTAATATCTTTCTCATCGACCACTTGATAGACGTCTTCTATGCTGCGGCCCGCCGCTTCTTCATTCGACCAACCCGTTAGCCGCTCCGCCATCTCGTTCAAATGGTCGATACGGCCCTGGCCATCGGTCGTAATCACCGCCTCGCCGATCGAGTGCAAGGTCACTTCTGCCCGTTCTTTCTCGCGTGCAAGCGCATGCTCGGCTTTAGCCGTGCGCCGGATCACGCCAACCGCCACGACCAACCCTAACAACAAAGCGGCTGCGCCGATTATCCAACTCGCCCAGTAAGCCTGCCGATAGGCTTCTCGCGCTTGTTGCAGGGCGGCTTCGCTCGAATGGTTTTGATATTCCAAAAAGGCAGCGAAGTCAGCTTGAACCAGATTTTGTGCTGGAATCGCATGACTAGAGAGGATGTTTTCCGCATCTGCCCGATGGCCTTCTAGCGCTAAGGTGACCACTTCCTCCATCAGGCGCGTGGATTCTCTGATTTTTAATTGTGCTGAGCGAAACGCCTTTCGCTCTTCGAGCGCAAGAGGCAATGCTAACAGCCTGTCTCTTTGCACGACATAATTCGCCGCCAGCTCACGAAAGCTCAACATCAACGCGTCGCGCTCGAACGTGTCACTCGACAGAATAATCTGGTGTACGATCAGCGCCCGCTCACGATTGATACCGCGCAAATCGCGCACTAATGCAATTTTTAAATTGTGTTCGCGCACGATTTTTTCCATGCGCTGATTATTCGCTTGTAACGCGAATAGCCCGCTCAGACCTTGCCCGGCCATGAGCAGCCAGATCAGGGTAAACGCGGCGAATAGCATGCGACCCGAGTTTTGCGCTCGCAGTTTTTGGTGCAGCGTATGCAAAGCAAATAGCGTAGATTTGCGTTTCATATGACCCTATTTATGAAGTGGCGCGCTCAACCACCCGGCCCAGAGATATTGTGCACCATTCCCTCCCACCTCGCCGCATAACACGCTGCACCTCACAACCGACCAAAACCTCCCCCGCAAAATAAAAAGGCCCTGCCGAAGCAGAGCCTTTTCAGCGTAACGCTGGGTAAAACAGCTTACATCATGCCGCCCATGCCACCCATACCGCCCATACCACCCATATCACCACCGCCGCCGCCTGCCTTATCATCCGGCAAATCAGCCACCATAGCGTCAGTGGTCAACATCAGGCCAGCCACCGATGCCGCATTTTGCAATGCGTAACGGGTGACTTTGGTTGGGTCCAACACGCCCATCTCAACCATATCGCCATACTCACTGGTGGCGGCGTTGTAACCGTAGTTACCTTTGCCTTCCAGCACTTTGTTGACGACTACAGAAGCTTCGTCGCCGCAGTTGATGACGATTTGGCGCAGCGGCTCTTCCATCGCGCGCAGCACGATTTTGATACCGGCGTCTTGGTCGTGGTTGTCGCCCTTGGTCAGTGCAACGGCCGCGCAAGCGCGCAGCAAGGCTACGCCGCCGCCAGGAACAATGCCTTCTTCCACCGCTGCACGGGTTGCGTGCAAGGCATCTTCCACGCGGGCTTTTTTCTCTTTCATTTCGACTTCGGTCGCAGCGCCGACTTTGATGACTGCCACACCGCCAGCCAATTTGGCCACGCGCTCTTGCAGTTTTTCGCGGTCGTAGTCGCTGGTCGCGTCTTCGATCTGTTTGCGGATCATGGTCACGCGCCCAGCAATCACTTCTTCTTTGCCAGCGCCATCAATGATGATGGTGTTTTCTTTGCCGACTTCGATACGCTTGGCTTGGCCCAATTCAGCCAGGGTGCATTTTTCCAACGTCAGACCGACTTCTTCTGCAACCACGGTGCCGCCGGTCAGGATAGCGATGTCTTCCAACATGGCTTTGCGACGATCACCAAAACCTGGGGCTTTAACAGCGGTGGTTTTCAAGATGCCACGAATGTTGTTGACCACTAAAGTCGCCAGCGCTTCGCCATCAACGTCTTCTGCAATAATCAGCAGCGGACGACCGGCTTTTGCGACTTGCTCCAATAAGGGCAGCAGGTCGCGAATGTTGGAAACTTTCTTGTCGTGCAGCAGCACGAAGGGATTTTCCAGCGCAGCGATTTGTTTCTCAGCGTTGTTGATGAAATAGGGGGACAGGTAACCGCGGTCGAACTGCATGCCTTCCACGACTTCCAACTCGCTTTCCAAGCCGGAGCCGTCTTCCACGGTGATGACGCCTTCTTTGCCGACTTTGTCCATCGCGTTAGCGATGATGTCGCCAATGGTGCTGTCGGAGTTGGCGGAAATGCTGCCCACTTGAGCGATTTCTTTATTGGTGGTGCAAGGCTTAGAGATTTTTTTCAGCTCGGCCACGGTGGCAATCACCGCTTTGTCGATACCGCGCTTCAGGTCCATCGGGTTCATGCCGGCGGCAACGTACTTCATGCCTTCCTTCAGAATGGCTTGTGCCAGCACGGTCGCTGTCGTAGTGCCATCGCCTGCGACGTCAGAAGTCTTGGAGGCGACTTCTTTCACCATTTGCGCGCCCATGTTTTCGAACTTGTCTTTGAGTTCGATCTCTTTGGCAACCGATACACCGTCCTTGGTGATAGTCGGCGCGCCGAAAGAGCGATCCAACACCACATTGCGGCCTTTTGGGCCCAGCGTTACTTTTACAGCGTCAGCCAATACATTGACGCCGACAACCATCTTGTGGCGAGCAATGTCGCCGAATTTTACGTCTTTAGCAGCCATTTATAATCTCCTTGAAAATCATTTTTGCCACAGAGATCACAGAGAACACAGAGGAATTCGCGGTTTTCTCTGTGGCCTCTGTGATCTCTGTGGCGAAGGGGTTAGGGTTGATTAAGCCTCGACTACGCCCATGATGTCTTCTTCACGCATCACGAGCAGCTCTTCGCCGTCCACTTTGACGGTCTGGCCGGAATATTTGCCGAACAACACGCGGTCGCCGACTTTCAAGTCCATCGCGATCACTTTGCCGTTCTCATCTTTTTTGCCTGGGCCGACGGCTTTCACTTCGCCTTGATCTGGCTTTTCGGTTGCACTGTCAGGAATAACAATGCCGGAGGCGGTCGTGCGTTCTTCTTCTACGCGCTTGACGATGACGCGGTCATGCAGGGGACGAATTTTCATACCTTTAATCTCCTGTTAGCTCTAATTGGAATAAAGCAGTTTTAAAAAATAGGGAGGATGGCCGCAGCGGATTGCCACGAATACACCCGGTCTAAACGAAAAACGCGGTGTGTTAGCACTCGCGCTTCTTGAGTGCTAATAATAGGGACTAAGCCCTCCGATTTCAAGGGATAGGCTGAAAATAGTTAGCGCAATTATTTTGTTTATTTATAAAAAACATTGTGTTGCGTAGCGCAACCAAGGCGCACAAGATGCCTTTGGCATGCGCCGGGCTGGGGCTAGAGGGCTAGATCAGCCCGCAAGCGGCTGGTGCTTGGCACTTTTGCCAGCAAATACGCCATTTGGTCTGCCAGGATATGGCGGTTGACCAAGATGAAGTCTTCCCAGCGCGAAGGGATGTAGGGCAAATAGAGTAAGGGCATGTGCGCTTGTTCTGGTGTGCGATTGGCTTTACGAACATTGCAGGCGCGGCAGGCCGTCACGAGATTCATCCAGGTATCACGCCCGCCGCGCGCGACGGGGGTCACATGGTCGCGCGATAACTCTCGCTCGCGAAACTGTTCGCCGCAATAGGCGCAGAGATGGCGGTCGCGTACATAGAGTTTGTCGCTATTGAGCAAAGGGGTGCGGTTAAAGTCGCGCGTAATGAATTCTGGCCCGCGCACTGCGACGATATTACTCACGTGTATGCAGGAACGCGCGCCGTTGCGCTGCCAGCCGCCACGATAAATCGTCTCTACTGCGCCGAATTCATAGGCCACCACGCCTTTGGCGTAATAGGCAACGGCATGCTCCGCGCTCACCCATTTGCGCGGTGTTCCGGCCATATCTAGCGCGAGTATTTGACGTTGCATGGTGCTCATTCCTCTACCGACCCGCGATTGCCTGCGGGAAAGGCGATTTACCCCGTAAAATGCGATATTAGCCTTGACCTGCGCCGCACTCAACAGTGCGTGTTACAGGGCAATAGACAGGATTAACAAGATTAATACAGGATTGACAGGATTAGTTCGTATATTGGCTTTATATCCTGTAAATCCTGCGAAATCCGGTTAATCCTGTCCATTGCTTTTTTGGATAGCCCTCCATGAAGAATACCGATTATTTAAACCGTAGCCGCGCTGCCGTCTGGCACCCATGCACGCAGATGAAGCAACATGAGCGGCAAGCGCTGGTGCCGATCAGTCACGGCCAGGGCGTGTGGCTCTACGACTTCGAGGGCAAGCGCTATCTCGATGCGATCAGCTCGTGGTGGGTCAATCTGTTCGGCCATGCCAATCCGCGCATCAACGCCGCACTCAAAGATCAGCTCGATAAACTCGAACACGTCATGCTTGCCGGTTTCACTCACGCGCCGGTGATCGAGTTATCTGAGCGACTCGCCCAACTCGCACCGGGAAATTTAGGCTATTGCTTTTATGGTTCGGACGGCGCTTCCGCGATAGAGATTGCGTTGAAGATGAGCTTTCATTTTTGGCGCAACAGCGGGCAGCCCGCCAAAACCGGATTCGTGAGTATTGCCAACGGCTATCACGGTGAAACGCTGGGCGCGCTCTCAGTCACCGATGTAGCACTATTCAAAGCTACTTACGCGCCGCTATTACGCCAGAGCTATCAAACGCCTTCGCCCGATGCGCGGCTGGCAGCCCCCGGTGAATCAGCAGAAGCCTATGCGCTGCGTTGCGCCGATGCGCTAGCGCAATACCTGGAGCAGCATCACGCTACGACCGCCGCTTTGATCGTCGAGCCCTTGGTGCAATGTGCGGCTGGCATGGCGATGCACCACCCTGCCTATTTGCAACGGGTGCGCGCATTGTGTGAGCGGTATTGCGTACATTTGATCGCAGATGAAATCGCCGTCGGCTTTGGACGGACAGGGACGCTGTTCGCTTGCGAGCAGGCGGGTATTGCGCCGGATTTTTTATGCTTATCTAAAGGCCTGACCGGCGGCTATCTGCCGCTGTCGGTAGTGATGACGCATGACGCGATTTACCAAGCGTTTTATCACGACGAAACGGCGCGCGGTTTTTTGCATTCGCATTCTTACACGGGCAACCCGCTGGCTTGCCGCGCTGCCTTGGCGACCTTGGCTATTTTCGAGCAAGACGATGTACTCGCGCAGAACCGCATCAAGGCCGAACAATTCACCCAAGCCATGCAACCCTTACGCGACCATCCCCGGGTGCAACATTTTCGCCATCTAGGCATGATCTGGGCGTTTGATGTGGCGGATGCCGGGCCGCGTTTTAGCCAGGATTTTTATCGGGCCGCTTTGCAGCGCGGGCTATTATTGCGCCCCGTAGGCAACACGATATATTTCATGCCGCCGTATGTCGTGGACAGTGAAGAAATCGCGCTTTTAATACAGGGTAGCTTGGCCGGTTTGGCACGCTAATTTATCGCGCCGAGCGCGCTAGCAATTCCCGGATATAGTTGCCGGGAATCGCGTAGCTGATGCCAGAGGGCAGCTTAAGCAGATTTTCTTTCGACTCTTTGACGAACACACTATTGAGTACGCCATACACCACGCCCGTCTCCGGGTCGTACAGCGGGCTGCCGCTATTGCCGGGATAGGCGATGGCGTCAAGTTGGAAGACATTAAATGGCTGCCCTAAGCGTTTGATGTTTTTTACTGCCAGTTGGCGCGCGCTAAGCGCAGGCACGACATAGGGCGTGATCGCTGCCACCACCCCGCGATGCGTGGCGGGATACAAGCCGAGCACCATGCCCAGCGGAAAGCCAGTAAAAGCCACGGTCGCACCTTCGCGCAGCGTGTTTGAATCGCCCAGGATAAGCGCGGGCAATGCTTCGCCCTGAATCCGCAACACCACGAGGTCGTGTTCTTGATCCAGCGCGACGGCTTTGGCTTCGCGCACGCTGGGCTGATTGGCATCACCATAAAACACCACCAATTTTTCGAGCTGCGCTGTTTCTATTATCGGGGGCAACACATGCCGATTCGTAATCACCGTCAGGCCATCCCCCACCACAAAGCCGGTTCCATAAAACATGCGCGCGGGGTTGCGCGTGGGCTGCACACTGCCCACGCCAACGATGGACGGTTTTATTTTGCTTAAGGTCTGAGGAAGATCCGCCTGACAGGGCGCGGAAACACCCCAGGCAAGGACCCAGCTCAATGCGGTCAAAAAAACGCGGGGTCGTATCATCATGATTATTCATGCCTCCATCATCAACATAGTTCATTATACGTACCCTGTAGCGACTGACAGACACTTCGCGTATCGGTAAAATACGCCTATAAATCAATTCACAAGAGGACGTCACACAATGAGCATCGTGGGTATTGTCGGGCTGGGCTATGTCGGCCTGCCCCTGGCTATGGAATTCGGCAAGCAGTGCCAAACCATTGGCTTCGATCTCTCGACCGAAAAAGTTGAGAGCTATAAGCTTTTTTGTGACCCCACGGGCGAGGTATCCAGCGCGGATTTAAAAGCCGCTTCCCTGCTCACAGTCACCACTGATCCCGCGCAACTCAAGCTTTGCGATTTCCTCATCGTGGCCGTGCCCACGCCGGTGGATGAGGCGCATCGGCCAGACTTTAGCCCGCTCGTCGGCTCCTCGACCGCTGTCGGCCAGAACATGAAAAAAGGCGCGATTGTGGTGTACGAATCCACGGTGTACCCCGGCGCGACAGAAGAAGTGTGCATTCCGATTCTGGAAAAACAATCCGGCCTAAAATGGAAGCAGGATTTTCACGTTGGCTACTCGCCCGAGCGCATCAATCCGGGTGACAAGGAACACACGCTGACCAAAATCCTCAAAGTGGTCGCGGGCGATGACGCCGACACGCTGGAGAAAGTTGCCAAACTCTACGAGTCGATCATCACGGCGGGCGTACATCGCGCATCCAGCATCAAGGTCGCAGAGGCCGCCAAGGTGATCGAAAATACCCAGCGCGATTTAAATATCGCCTTGATGAATGAGCTATCGTTGATTTTTCACAAAATCGGCATCGACACGCTGGAAGTGCTCCAGGCCGCAGGCACTAAATGGAATTTTCTACCCTTCCGCCCGGGTCTTGTGGGCGGGCACTGCATCGGTGTCGATCCGTATTACCTGACGCACAAGGCAGATATGTTGGGTTACCACCCGCAAGTAATTTTGGCGGGCCGCCGCATCAACGACGGCATGGGAAAATTCATCGCCGAACAAACGATCAAAGAAATGATCACCGCTGGTAGCCATATAAAAGGCGCAAAAGTCTCGGTGCTAGGTCTCACCTTTAAAGAAAACTGCCCCGACCTACGCAACTCGCGCGTGATCGACGTGATCCACGAGCTGATTAGCTATGGCA
>JAYVBU010000255.1:0-2615 GCA_043750335.1 Betaproteobacteria bacterium
CTGGGCCGCTGCTTTAGATCAGGCCGGTTATCCGCAGAGCAACCCCTTTCCTGCTGGTCAGCAACCCAAACCGGATGAGCCCGGCAAAGCCGCGCCCACTGCTCCGGCCAACGCAAAACCGGAAGGCGGCGCAAAGAGCAAGGGCTACTAAACTCGCTGCGTTGAATGTGCACCTGCGCGCTTTTATCTACTGAATAGAAAATCAAGCAATGAAAATCGCGACTTGGAATGTCAACTCGCTCAAGGTGCGCTTGCCGCATGTCTTGGACTGGCTGGCGCAAAATCAACCGGATGTCTTGTGTCTGCAAGAGACAAAGCAAGAAGATAAAAATTTTCCGCTGGCAGAATTGAATGCAGCGGGTTATCAAATTAGTTTTTCCGGCCAAAAAACCTATAACGGCGTAGCGATCTTGAGTCGTGCGGCGCAGCAGGATGTGCAAGTGGGCATCCCCGGATTTGCCGACGAGCAAAAGCGCGTGTTGGCTGCGACCGTGGACGGAGTGCGCATCGTCGATGTGTACATTCCCAACGGGCAGAGTGTTGATTCAGACAAATACCAATACAAATTGGCTTGGCTAAAAGCGCTGACCGCCTGGTTGGAAACTGAAATAAAAACCCATCCAAAACTCGCTTTGTTGGGGGACTACAACATCGCGCCCGAAGACCGCGATGTGCACGACCCGCAAGCCTGGGCTGGGCAAGTGCTGTGCTCGGAGCCCGAACGCGCAGCGTTTCAGGGCTTGGTTCAACTGGGTTTGCAAGACAGCTTTCGCTTGTTTGAACAAGCGGAAAAATCTTTTTCATGGTGGGATTACCGCATGAACGCCTTTCGCCGCAATATGGGAATGCGCATCGACCATATCCTGGTGTCAGCAGCGTTAGCACCGACTTGCAAGGCTGCGCACATCGACAAAGTGCCGCGCAAAGCTGAGCGGCCTTCAGATCATGTACCGGTGGTGCTGGAGTTGGGGTTGAATCAGCCGTAGCGGTAAATGAACACCTTGGCTTTGTTGCCGCGTTTTCTTGCACTATGCTTATTCATGCTGTGGCATCTCCGCCGCCAAACACTTGAGGTTTCTCCATGCGCCTTTTCTTGAGTCCCCATCGTCATTTCGCGTGCGTCATTTTCATGCTGGCCCTAGTCTTGCCTCAGGCCCATGCAGCGGACTGCAACCTAAATGGCATCACCGATGCGGCTGAAGTTGGCCGCAGTCTGCTGGTGTCGAGCATGGGCACTGACAGTGTCTTGCGGTACGAGGCGGACAGTGGCGTCTTTATTGATGAAATGGTGGCTGCTGGCGCAGGCGGGTTAAATGCGCCGCGCGGCATGGTCATCGGCCCCGATGGCAATCTCTATATCAGCAGTAGCTCAACCGACCAGGTATTGCGCTTTGATGGCAAAACGGGTGCCTTCATCGACGTGTTTATAGCGGCAGGCAGCGGCGGTCTGGATTGGCCGCATGCGCTGTTGTTCGATCATAACGGCGATCTCCTCGTCAGCAGCCGCAACACGCAAAGTGTGTTGCGGTATGCCGGCCAGACGGGCGCTTTCATGAATGCGTTTGTCACGGCGAGTAGTGGCGGGCTGAGTCTTCCGCATGGTTTGGCGTATGGCGCAGATGGCAATTTGTACGTGGTCAGTCGCGGCACGAATAAGGTGCTGCGCTACGATGGCGTGAGCGGGGCGTACCTCAATGTATTTGCCAGTAGCGGCGGTTTGCGTAATCCCATCGAATTGGAGTTTGGCCCGGATGGCCAGCTGTACGTAACGGGCCGCGATAATAATGCAGTCTTGCGTTATGACGGGGTAACAGGCGCGTTCATTGATACCTATGCCAGCGGTGGCGGCCTATCCAAACCCACTGGCGTGGCGTTTGGCGCTGCGGGCAATCTGCTGGTGAGCAGTTTTGAAACGAATCAAATACTCAACTATGCGCCGACGACCGGCACGGCCATGGGCGTGTTTGCATCGGGTAGCGGGCTGAATAACCCAGGGTTTTTGGCGCTAGCCGAGCCGCTGGGCCTGGACTGCAATCTCAATCGCGTTCCCGATGCGTGTGATATCAGCGCGGGCGTAAGCCAAGACATCAACCACGACGGCGTGCCGGACGAGTGCGCGCCCGTGACAAAATCAATTCTGATGGTCTTTGAAGGTACGACCGATGTGCCGGGCGTAGGCTTGGTCGAGAATGAAGATATCGTGGCCTACGATACGACCACCGGGCTGTGGAGCTTGGTCTTTGATGGTAGCGCTGTCGGCCTCTCGGGCACGGCCATTGACGCGTTGGCGGTGCGTAGCGGCGCGCAGGGGATCGAATTTTTGATGTCGTTCCGTACGCCGGTCACCCTGGTCGGTCTGATCGGCGGGCCCGATGGCGGTACGACTGTGGACGATTCGGATATTGTTATCTTCACGCCGAGCGCACTCGGCACGACCACGGCCGGGACGTTCACATTTTATTTTGATGGCAGCGATGTCGGGCTCGATACCAATGGCGAAGATATAGACGGCTTGGCCTTGACCGCAGACGGCAAACTGCTGATTACAACCTTGGACCGGTTTACGGTTCCCGGTGTGAGCGGTGATGGCAAGGATGTGTTGCTGTTTGAAGCGA
>JAYVBU010000256.1:0-2610 GCA_043750335.1 Betaproteobacteria bacterium
TCGCCAAGCACGCGAGCGTAGGCGCGAATATGCGAGGATGGACACCACTGCATTACGCCGCCTATGCCGGGCATTTGCCGCTGATTACTAAATTTCTTGCACTGGGCGCGAAGGTGAATAGCCAAACCGATAATGGTTTGTCCCCCCTGATGCTTGCGGCTAAAAATGGGCACATTGATGTGGTGCGCGCCTTGCTCGCGAGCAAGGCCGATACCGAGATGTTTGATGAAAACAAGTTATCCGCCTTCGATCACGCCATGGCGAATGCGAATACCAATATCGCTGCTTTAATCAAACCTCCCGCGATAAATAGCCCCAAGTGATCCCGATGCGGCAGCTATGGCTCACGACAATTTTAGTTTTTTTGGCAGGGGTGGCTTCTCTCGCATCCGCTAAAACGCCGGGGGAGGTCGCGGTTGGTGAATCGCTACGCGCCGCGCCAATGATCGGCCTGAATGGCCCATCCAAAAACCTGTCCGACTATCGCGGTAAGCCGCTAATCATCAACGTCTGGGCCAGTTGGTGCGGCCCTTGTAGGCAGGAAATGGCATCTCTTGAGCGGCTCGCCTGGCTGAATCAGGACAAGCATTTTACGATCATCGGCATCTCGACCGACGACTATCCCGACAATGCCAAAGCCTTGCTCAAGAAAACCAACGCTACCCTCAGTCATTTCATTGATAAAGCGTTGGCCTTGGAGAATTTATTAGGTGCGTCAAAACTCCCACTAACTATTTTGGTCGATGCCAAGGGCAGGGTGCTGGCGAAAATATACGGTGCGCGTGAATGGGATAGTCCAGAGTCCTTAAGCCTGATTCGCAAAACCTTCAACAATCCGAAGATCGCGCCTGCTCAAGTACCGTAGTGCGCTTCGACCTTGATGCCGATTTTTTTCAACATCGGCGTGGGCAATTCGCCCCCCGCGCAAACGATGATCGCGTCGTTGCCCAGCTCTGTGTTTTCTTCGCCATGCTTGAAAATAACAGCACCGGGGGTAATTTCAGGAATGGTTGTTTCTAAAGCCAAATGGATACGTTTTGCTTCGACGGCCGCTTCCAGTCGGGCGCGATTTTTAGGCTTTACGCGATCAAAAGCCTTGCCGCGATACGCGAGGTGGACGGTCGTGCCCGGTTGCGCGCTGATATCCAAAGCGGCTTCCAGCGCGCTATCGCCACCCCCCACGACTAACACGCGCAGCCCCTTGTATTGCTCGGCTTCTATCAGACGGTAAACCACTTTAGGATGCTCTTCCCCTTTAGCGCCTAGCTTGCGCGGCGTTCCCCTGCGGCCAATGGTCAGCAATATGTTGCTTGTGTGGTAGCTCGCTTTGTTGGTTTTGACTACAAAACCTTCACCTTCTTGTTGTATTTCTTCCATGCGTTCACTGAAATTTATTTTGAGCTTGGTTTGATTCAATACGTCCTGCCATATTTCCATGAGACGCTCTTTGCTCACTTCGCGTAATTTTATTTCGCCAATCAGTGGCAGCTTCATCGGCGCGGTCATCACCAGTTTGTTACGCGGGTAGTGATAGGTCGTGCCGCCGAGCGAATCTTCCTGCTCGATCGTTACGTAGCGCAAACCGGCATGTTGCGCTGCCAGCGATGAAGAAATACCCGCCGGGCCTGCGCCTACGATCACAACGTCGTAATCCAACTTCCCTTTCGGGCGCTTGCTAATGGTGCCGATGGCTTGGGTTCCCTGCCGCACGGCGTTGCGGATCAGCCCCATGCCGCCCAATTCGCCCGCGATGAAAATGCCCGGAACATTCGTTTCAAATTCTGGCGACACCTGCGGAATTTCTACCCCGCGCTTCGCTGATCCAAACACCAGTTTGATCGCACCAACAGGGCAGGCAGGGGCGCAGGCACCATGACCGATGCAATGACTTGGGTTAACCAACACGCCCTTGCCTTTGATGATGCCCAGCGCTTTTTCCGGGCAGGCTCTCACACAAGCTCCCGACCCGATACAAATAGCTGCATCAATAACTGGATGCAAAGAGGGGGGTTCCATGAGACCAGCGGCTTGGGATTCTTCTAGCAACTCAGCGTGTTTGCGGGAGCGCATACGCGTTGATCGCGTGTGCATGTAAATCGCGAAGACCAGCACCAACAGGGGAAGCAGGTAGTACACAAAATCAGACATCAAAAAACAACCTCCGCTTCATTGCAACTCAATCTACTCAGCACTTGCAGTCTAGCCGATATATGGATAAGGCCAGTCCTTGATGAATTCGCCGTCACCCAAGTTCGGGATGAAAAAATTGCTATCCACTATCGACTTCCGATTGGGTAGTCTTAGGCGAGCTGTTGTGCAACATCTGTGCGCTGTGATTTTTATGCTAACATCTTTAAAAACAAATTTCAGCATAGAAAATACAAAGTTATATGCTTATGGAATGCGGAAGGTAGGTGGAAAAAATGCAAAAAATTAGTACATTTGTACCAGTTTCAACCATTTCCGTTGATGGGTCGTCAAACGCAATAAAGGAAAATCTACTCCGTGGGTTAAGACGTTTTTCACTTGGTTTGCTGACGCTGACAGTTTTATGGCTGGTCTGGTTTGTCGTCGTTGACCACCCCTACGATGCGGGCTCCGACTTTGGCT
>JAYVBU010000257.1:0-2609 GCA_043750335.1 Betaproteobacteria bacterium
CAGAACCGACAACGTTTTCTCGACATCATGCGCGCCCCGCGCGGGCTCACCCGCGCCTTACGCCGCATGAATCAATACGGCGTATTAGGCCGCTATATCCCCGCCTTTGGCCGCATCGTTGGCCAGATGCAACACGACTTGTTTCATGTCTATACCGTGGACGAACATATCCTATTCGTCGTGCGTAATTTACGCCGTTTTGCCATGCCCGAATTTGCCCATGAGTACCCATTTTGCAGCCGCTTGATTGATAACTTTGCGCGACCAGAAGTGCTCTATCTCGCCGGCCTGTTTCACGACATCGCCAAGGGCCGAGGCGGCGACCACTCCACTTTGGGTGCTGTTGACGCCCATAAATTTTGCCACGAACACGGGCTGAGCGCAGAAGACAGCGCGCTTGTGGCATGGCTCGTCTCGCAGCACCTAATGATGTCGGCCACCGCTCAAAAACAAGACTTATCCGACCCGGAGGTGATTGCCACTTTCGCCGCCAAAGTAGGCGATACCCGACATTTGACCGCACTATATCTCGTAACCGTCGCCGATATTCGCGGCACTAGTCCCAAGGTGTGGAACGCCTGGAAGGGCAAATTGCTGGAAGATTTATTTCGCGCCACGCAACGCCTCCTGACAGGCGGTGCTGCCCCGCTTGACCAGCAAATGGAAGTGCGTAAAGAAGAAGCACGTAAGTTGCTGCGCCACGCGACCGTGCCGATAGATACCAGCGAATTATTTTGGAAAGAATTAGACGATAGCTATTTCCTGCGTCACACCGTGCGCGATATTGCCTGGCATACGCGGCACTTGCATGGGGTCGCGCGTAGCACTCGCCCCATCGTACATGCGCGCAGCGCGCCAGAGGGTGAAGGTATCCAAGTCATGATCTACACGCCGGATAGCGATGATCTGTTCGCGCGCATTTGCGCTTTTTTTGCGCGCGTCAATTACACCATCGTCGATGCTAAAATTTACACCACGCCGCAGCGCTACGCGCTCGACACCTTTTTAGTGTTGGATTTAGGCAATAGCGCGCAGCACTTTCGTGATCTCTTGTCATTTATTGAACACGAGCTCACGCAACGTCTATTGGATAACAGCCCGCCAGAAGCGCCCGTGCAAGGCCGCATCTCGCGCCAGCTGAAACATTTTCCGATTCAAGCAGAGGTATCCATCGTGCCAGATGAAAAGGGGCAATATCATCTACTCTCGGTCACTGCGGGAGATCGGCCCGGCCTCCTCTCGCGCATCGCGCAAGTGCTGCTTAAACATGGCATTCATTTGCAAACGGCCAAAATCAACACCCTGGGCGAGCGCGCCGAAGATGCTTTTTTACTGCGCGCCGACGATGACCGCTTATTGAACCAGAAAACCGTGTTGAAAATCGAAACGGATTTGTTGCAAGCGATCAATTAAATAATCTGCTCAGATTTTTTTTGCACCCGGCAGCAGCGGATGGTGTGGCGGTTTCGCCGCCCCGCCATGCTCGATTTGATACAACCACGCCAGCAACTCTGCTACCGCCAAGTACAGTTCCGGCGGAATGTACTGATCCATATCCACCTGCATCAAAAGCGAAACCAGTGCGGGTGACTCATGCACATAGACCCCCGCTTCCTTCGCGCGCTGAATGATAGCCTCGGCCAGCACACCGCGCCCCTTCGCCACCACTTTCGGCGCTTGCATACCGTCTTGGTAAGCCAGGGCAATCGCTGTCCTGCGTTGGTCAGACTGATCCGTCACGTGTGCCCACTTTCATTTCAATCAAGCGCAAACCTGCGCGCTCCATGCCCTGATCCAGCTGCGGGGCAGCCGCTTGCAAGGTCTTGACGACATCCTGCGTTGGCGTGGCGAGTTCGACGCGAATCCCTTGCGACGTGAATTTCAGCACGGCGCTCACTTGACCTAAATGCGGCAGATTCAAATCGAGCCGCGTTTGCCATTCGTGCTGCGCCTCTTGCTCACCCTCGCGCGCGTCTCTTTCCTCGATTTGCCAACGCATTTCCTGTCCGGGCCAGACCTGACCCTGCCACATCAGATGGCGCTGATCCAAAGTTTCCAATTGCTGCTGCACCAAGGGGGCCGTTTGCGGATGCACGGGTTCTTGCACGTTACTCAAATTACTGTGCTGCGTGGGGAGCGCTAGCGGCAGTTCAACTTTTGGCGGCTGCCCCTGTGCATTGGCCGCTTGCTGGGCTGAGGCAAACGCACGCGGCTCGGAGAGGCGACCTTGCGGCTCACGCAAAATTTCGTTCAGCGGACGCTCACCCGCCGCCCATTGCGCTTGATGCGACTCATAAAACAACCCGCTTTTTGTGACCGTGTTTTTTAATAAAGCGGCAAATTGCGGCAAAGGGGGCGGTGCGCCGTCGATGATCGGTTTTGCATTAGCCAAGGGCACGGCTTGGCCTTGTGTCGATGCGCCGGATTGGGATGAGGATTGCGTCTGTGCCTGCTGGCGGGAACCGTCCTGCACCTGCGTTTGTGACGGAGGCAGCGCTTGCTGTTGGCGCGCTGCCAAATCTTTCACGCGATCCAACAGTGCATTTAAATATCGCCCGCCATCGCTTAAATTAACGGCAGACTGCGCTTGCCCAGGAAAGCTAGGCTCA
>JAYVBU010000258.1:0-12520 GCA_043750335.1 Betaproteobacteria bacterium
TGCGCGTTATTGGCATGGAAACGCTGCGCGCGGAAGATGGTTTGGCGCTTTCTTCGCGCAATGGATATTTGTCGGTGCAAGAACGGCAGGAAGCGCCGCGTCTGTACCGTATGCTGTGCAAAATCGGCGCTCAATTGAAATCGGGTGCGCGCGATATTGTCGGTTTGGAACGAGCCGCGTGTCAGGAATTGGCAACCCATGGCTGGCGTGTTGATTACGTTTCAGTGCGCGAGGCGAGCACTTTACTGCCACCTACGGGCGGGGTAAACCAGTTTGTTGTGCTTGGCGCAGCTTGGCTAAACACGACGCGACTGATTGATAATATTGAAGTTTCCACAGAACGCGCCGGGCCGGTATAATGAGCGCCCTTTTCAGCGGCGGTTAAAATTCATGCAAAGAACCATGCTTAAATCCAAGTTGCACCGAGTGCATGTCACGCATTCAGAGTTGCACTATGAGGGTTCTTGCGCCATCGACGAGACCCTGCTGGACGCCGCCGATATTCGCGAGTACCAGCAAATCGAGATTTACAATGTGAGCAATGGCGAGCGGTTCACCACCTATGCGATTCGCGCCGAGCGTGATTCGGGCATTATTTCGGTCAACGGCGCAGCCGCGCACAAAGCCAATCCCGACGACATCGTGATTATTGCCACCTATGCCGTGTACAACGAAATCGAACTGCAAAAATATGCGCCGGTTCTGGTGTATGTGGACGAGGCAAATCGGATCATCGGACAGCGCGATAAAATTCCAGTGCAGATGGCTTAATACCATAGCGCAACAAAAAAAGGCGGCTCCCATGGGGCCGTTTTTTTTGCGTGGCGGGAGTAGTGAATCGTTACCGAAAGAATAGATGCTGCCATTATTTTCAAATGGCCAACTATTTATAGTGTAGGATTTTGTGTTGCAAAAAGGGTACGCCAAGCACATCCTTAACGCTAAATTTTTCGTCAAATGTAGAAGTTTCGCGCGTTGTAGATTCTTGTATTGGGTCGCGATATGGATGGATGTAAGTGTTGTCAGCCCAATGAGCTTAATACAGAATGATGAGGTGGGATTTTGCAAGATCAAAATGCTGAAAAATTAAATGAAATAATCAATTTCATCAATGCCCAGCAGCAACATTTAGCGGCACATGAGAAGCGTATCAATAAGCTGGCACTTCAGAGCCAGCTCGTTAAGGGCGTAACAAATTCCAAGAGTCAATTTCTCCAAGATTTATTCGTCTTAAATGAATGCGGCAATAAACGCGGTGGTTATTTTGTCGAATTTGGGGCGACGGATGGCGTTGAGGGCAGTAATTCTCATCTGCTAGAAAAGCATTATGAGTGGGCAGGAATTGTAGCTGAGCCTGCGAAATGCTGGCATGAAGCGCTCAAGCGAAACAGACGATGCCACATTGATACTCGTTGTGTATGGAGTAGTTCAGACGACAATATCGAGTTCTTTGAGGCAGATGCCGCTACCTTATCAACGGCAGGTGATTTTGTTGACAAAGACATGCATGGTGCGACGCGTCGGAGCGGCGATTTAAAAAAGTATTTCGTAAAAACGATTTCCTTACTCGATCTTTTGGATTTCTATAACGCACCTCGGAAAATAGATTATTTATCGATTGATACAGAGGGCTCTGAGCTTTCCATACTGTCCAATTTCGACTTCTCAAAATTTGATATACGCGTAATAACTGTCGAACATAATTGGACTTCCGACAGAGAAAAAATTCATGCGCTATTAACCGCTAATGGCTATGAACGAAAACATTTGGATTTATCTGATTGCGACGATTGGTATGTAAGAAATGAGGCTAAGGGCTAAATTTTTATTTGTAACACGGTGGCTTAAAGTGCCGCCGCTGGCGCGAACGCCTCCAAACCGGAAGCCACGCCAGGCAATAAGGGAATCTGGTTTTCGCCCCGTCGGGCTAGGCGCAGCAAACGCTTATGCTTTATTGCCCGTAAGCATCTTGATCGACGCTTTCACGATGATGTGCATCGGGGACGATAGAGACTACGCGGCCAGCGCTAAGGGCTCGATCTTATCCATTATCTGCTTCAAAGATTTTTCTGCTTGGCGCAAGTCATATTGCGCTTGCAGGTTGATCCAGAAATCCGGGGTAGTGCCGAAGTAGCGTGCCAGACGCAATGCGGTGTCGGCGGAGATAGCGCGCTTGCCGTGTACGATTTCATTGATCCGTCGCGGTGGCACTGAGACGGCTTGAGCAAGCCGGTATTGCGTCACGCCCAGCGGCCCTAAGAAATCTTCGTTCAGAATCTCGCCCGGGTGGATGTCCGGCAGACGGCCACGGCCAACGACACCGGAAAAATCCGTCCGGCCCAAGTCTTCGCGTTTGATGATAGCCATAATTCAAATTCTCCTAGTGATAGTCTGCAATCTCGACTTCATGCGCGTCCTTGCCATCCCATTTGAAACAGATGCGCCACTGATCGTTGATGCGGATGCTCCATTGCCCCGCGCGCTTGCCCTTCAACTGCTCCAGCCGGTTTCCTGGGGGTATGCGCATATCGGCAATGTCTCGCGCTGCGTCCAGTTGCAATAGCTTTCTGAGCGCTACCTTCTGCATTGGCCTTGGCAAGGACAAGACG
Organism: Betaproteobacteria bacterium; assembly: GCA_043750335.1. Taxonomy (GTDB): domain Bacteria; phylum Pseudomonadota; class Gammaproteobacteria; order Burkholderiales; family Thiobacteraceae; genus RBG-16-58-11. The sequence continues at coordinate 2,610 of JAYVBU010000258.1, forward strand.
GGCTTACCCTGGAAAATTGCAGCAGTCGGTTTATCTAAGAAGCTGAAAATCATAGTTAACATTAACGCATTGCGTTATTAACGTCAAGCGTTATCTATGGCTGTGGCAAGCTGCTAGGTCAGTTTGCCACGAAGCGGTATTACTTCGGCTCCTGCCTTTAATTTATCCAAATAATCCGCCCTTTGCTGCATCATCTTTTTTCGTTCTGGCAGATATTTTGCCTAGTTGTACGCCGCCGATACTTTGTGGGCTAGCTGGTGCGTTCGCCGGGAAACACATAGCGCCCCTTGCCGGTTAAGGCTTGAATTTCCTGCAAGATAAAAACAGCCTGAGTCGATAGCGGCACAATGTGTTGTTCTTTCATTTTCATGTTGCCAACAGGTATGTGCCATTCGGATTTATCGAAATCAAACTCTGACCACTCGGCATGGCGTAGCCCGCCGGGCCGAACGAATACCAGTGGTAGCGGGTTGTTAACCCTTTACCGACCGCATAGCGGAAGATGCGCCGGCTTGCGTGTTCTTGGTGGCTTTGCGATGCGTGCCAGGGTCGATGCCATCAGCTAATAGTTGCCGCGCTTCGTCGCGCCGCTCTCTGGCCTTTGCGAGTGATACGTCGGGGTAAGTGCCAAGTGCTAAAAGTTTTTCTTTCGAGTTGAAGCGGTACTTAAAGCGCCACAGCTTGCTACCAGTTGTAGCCACTTCCAAATACAAGCCGCCACCATCAAACATGCGAAGAGCTTTTTCTCTGGGCTTGGCCTTTTTAATGCCGGTACCAGAGAGAGGTATTTGGGGTTATCGCTTCCGGGAAGGGGTGGAATACCCCCGGATTGTACAAATCCGGCTTGGCCTGCTCTGGACGAAAAAAAGGCCAGTAACCCTATTTTTATCGAGTTTACCGGCCTGTTCTGGACTGCGTTGGATTGTGTTCTGGTGCCGGGAGGGGGAATCGAACCCCCATGGTGTTACCACCGCGGGATTTTGAGTCCCGTGCGTCTACCAATTCCGCCATCCCGGCAAGAGGTCGGCATTATCCTCAGAAATTAGCCTGACATCAAGTTCGGCTATAATGCCGGGCTTCTCTTTCTGCCGTTTTCGCGGCTTTTCATGAAAACTCAAGACTTTGATTTTCGCTTGCCGCCAGAGCTGATCGCGCAATTTCCGTCCGAAGTACGGCGCGCGAGCCGATTGCTCACGCTGGATGGCCGTGATGGTGCGCTGCGCGACCGGCTGTTTAGTGCCTTGCCGGAAATGATGCAGCCTAATGACTTGATTATTTTCAACGATACGCGGGTAATCAAGGCGCGCCTGTTCGGCGCCAAAGAAACCGGTGGGCAGGTGGAGTTATTGGTGGAGCGTGTGCTGGATGAACAGCATGCCCTCGCGCAGATACGCGCTAGTAAAGCGCCCAAGCCTGGTTCGCGCATCACGATCATGGCGAACGCCGCTTTCATTGTGTTAGAGCGGGTCGGCGAGATGTACAAGGTGCAGCTGGAGGCGGAGATGCCTTTGCTGGCCTGGCTGGATAAACACGGCAGCCTGCCCTTGCCGCCTTACATCACCCGACCGGCTAGTGCCGAAGACGAAGCGCGCTACCAGACTGTTTACGCGTGTAAGCCCGGTGCAGTGGCGGCGCCGACCGCCGGTTTGCATTTCGACGAAGCCATGTTGAACGAGCTGCGCGCGCAGGGGGTGAACATTGCGTTTATCACGCTGCATGTCGGCGCGGGCACGTTTCAGCCGGTGCGGGTGGAGGAGGTGCAAGCGCATCGCATGCACAGCGAGTGGTATCACGTGCCGCAAGAAACAGTTGATGCCATTGCCCAGACCAAAGCTCAAGGTGGGCGTGTACTGGCGGTGGGGACGACCAGCTTGCGCGCATTGGAATCAGCTGCGGGCAGCGGTGTTTTGCAAGCGGGTTATGGCGACACCAATATTTTTATTATTCCCGGCTATCGTTTTCGCGTGGTGGAGCGGCTGCTGACTAATTTTCACTTACCCAAATCCACGCTTTTCATGTTGGTGTGTGCCTTTGGCGGCACGTTAAATATGAAGCTGGCGTATCGGCATGCGGTGGAGGAGCGTTATCGCTTTTTTAGTTATGGCGATGCGATGTTGATCGAATGCGAGCAAAAATGAAATTCGATTTACTTAAAACCGATGGCCCAGCGCGCCGTGCGCGCCTCACCCTGGCGCATGGTGTGCTAGATACGCCCGCCTTCATGCCGGTGGGTACTTACGGCACGGTGAAGGCGATGCGCCCCACTGATCTCAAGGACATCGGGGCGCAAATCGTGCTTGGCAATACTTTTCATCTTTGGTTGCGGCCAGGACTAGAGGTGATCGAGGCGCACGGCGGCTTGCATCGCTTCATGGCTTGGGATGGCCCGATTTTGACCGACTCGGGCGGGTTTCAGGTGTTCAGCCTGAACGAGCTGCGCAAGATTAGCGAAGAGGGCGTGAAGTTTCGCTCGCCCATCAACGGCGATTCGTGTTTTTTATCGCCGGAGGAATCCATGCGCATTCAGCGCGTGCTGAATGCCGATATTGTGATGATTTTTGACGAGTGCACGCCCTACCCGGCAGATTACGCGACGGCGGAAGAATCCATGCAGCTCTCGCTGCGTTGGGCGGCGCGCTCCAAAGCGGCGCACGGAGACAACCCGAATGCCTTGTTCGGCATCGTGCAGGGCGGCATGTATCCGGAATTGCGCGCGCAGTCACTCAGCGGCCTGAAGGAAATCGACTTCGACGGTTACGCGGTCGGTGGCCTGTCGGTTGGGGAGCCCAAGGAAGAAATGCGAAAAACCCTTAATCACATCGCGCCGCTACTGCCGCAAGACAAGCCGCGCTATCTGATGGGTGTGGGCACACCGGAAGATATCGTCGAAGCGGTGGTGGCCGGTATTGATATGTTCGATTGTGTGATGCCAACGCGCAATGCGCGCAACGGCCATTTGTTCACCCGTTTCGGTGATGTGCGCATTCGCAACAGCCGCTATCGTACCGAGACGCAGCCTTTGGATGAAACTTGCACCTGCTATACCTGTCGCAACTTTACACGCGCGTATCTGCATCATCTCGATAAATCGCAAGAGATTCTCGGCGCGACCTTGAACACGATTCACAACCTGCATTATTACCAGCAGATGATGCGCGAGCTGCGCGCGGCAATCGAGGCCGGGCAGCTCGCGCAGCATGTGGCCGAATTCCATCAAGCTAGGGCGGGTTCGTGCTAGAATTCACGGCATTTTTAAGACCGCCCAGGAGAAATTTATCATGATTAGCAATGCATACGCCGCGCCAGCGGCAGGGGCGCAAGACCCGATTATGGGTCTGTTGCCATTTGTTGTTATTTTTGTGTTGTTCTATTTCATGTTGATCCGCCCGCAGATGAAGCGCGCCAAAGATCAGAAAAAAATGATCGACGCGCTGCAAAAAGGCGATGAAGTTGTCACCACCGGCGGCGTGTTAGGCAAGATCACCAAAGTCAGCGATCAATACATTAGCCTGGAGATCGCTGACAACGTCGTGATCCAAGTGCAAAAGCCCACGGTGCAAACCCTCCTGCCCAAGGGCACCGTGAAGTCGAACGCCTAATCTTTCCTCCTTACGCCGCTCGGATCGCCATGAATCGCTACCCACTCTGGAAATACATTGTTATTGGGGTGAGCCTGTTGTTGGGCTTCCTCTACACCCTGCCAAATTTTTATGGCAATGAACCTGCGGTGCAGGTTTCCGCCGACAAGCCTACGGTCAAAATCGAGGCGGCTACGGTGCAGCGGGTAGAAAGCATTCTAAATTTAGGCAAGATCGCGTATCGCGGCGTGAAGCAGGAAGGCAAAAACGTCACCGTTCGTTTTATTGATGGCGATACGCAAACCAAGGGTGCGACTTTGCTCAGCGATCAGCTGGGCCGGGAGTATATCGTGGCGCAAAATCTGTTGCCGCGCTCACCGAATTGGCTCACCTCGATGGGTGCGCTGCCCATGTACTTGGGTCTGGATTTGCGCGGCGGGGTACATTTCCTGTTGCAACTCGATACAAAGTCAGCGTTCAATAAATCCATGGAGCGTTTTGCCAGCGACGTGCGCAGCAGTTTGCGCGAGAAAAAAGTCCAATACACCAGTGTCGCGCGCCAAGGGTCTGAAGTGCGCGTGAAGTTTGCTGATGTTGCCTCGCGCGACAAGGCGAAAGACATTATTGCAGACCGCGCCTCCGATCTGTTTGTGAAAGAAGCGCAAGAGGGCGACGAGTTTGTGTTGATAGGCACGATGCGGCCAGACGCGCTGACCCGCCGCCAGGACCTCGACATCAAACAAAACCTGACAACGCTGCGCAACCGGGTGAACGAGCTGGGCGTGGCTGAGCCGATTATCCAGCAACAGGGTAGTGACCGCATCGTCGTGCAATTGCCGGGGATTCAAGACACCGCGCGCGCCAAACAGATTTTGGGCCGCACCGCTACCTTGGAAATTCGCATGGCAGATTTCACCGAGGTCGAAGTTGCTGCCGCAGAGCAAGGCCAAGCGCCATTAGGCACTGCGCTACATACCGAACGCGATGGGCGCAAATTGCTGGTACGCAAACAAGTGGCTTTGACCGGCGATTACATTACTGATGCCAGTCCCGGCTTTGACGAAAATGGCAGCTCCGCAGTGCACATGACATTGGATACGCGCGGCGCCCGAATTTTTCAACAACTGACGCGCGAAAATGTCGGCAAGCGCATGGCGATTGTGTTGATCGAAAAAGGGCAAGAAGAAGTCATTACCGCGCCCAATATCATCACCGAGATCGCCGGGGGAAGAGTGCAAATTACCGGCATGCGTAGTCCGGAAGAATCGAACGACATCGCGTTGCTATTACGCGCAGGTGCCTTGGCAGCACCGATGGAAATTATCGAAGAACGCACCGTTGGCCCCAGCCTGGGCGCGGACAATATTTCGCGTGGCTTTAATTCGACCATGATTGGCTTTGCATTGATTGCAGTATTCATGGTTGTTTACTACAAAATGTTCGGCTTTATTTCCGGTGTGACCTTAGCAATCAATGTGGCATTCCTGATCGGCATCTTGTCCTTAATGCAGGCCACGCTGACCTTGCCGGGTATCGCCGGTATCGCGCTCACCGTGGGTATGGCGATTGATGCCAACGTGCTGATCTTCGAGCGCATCCGCGAAGAGTTACGCAACGGCAATTCGCCGCAGGCGGCGATCCACGCCGGTTTCGACCGCGCCTGGGATACGATTTTCGACTCCAATATCACCACGCTGATTGCCGGTTTTTTCTTGTTCTGGCTCGGTTCTGGCCCGGTGCGCGGTTTCGCGGTCGTGTTGTGTATCGGTATTTTGACGTCGATGTTCAGCGCCGTTACGGTTTCGCGCGGTATCGTCAATCTGACTTATGGCCGGGCGAAGAAGCTCGACGGCCTTTCCATCTAAGGATTCAGCATGGAATTATTTAAAATAACACACGATATTCCCTTCATGAAATACGCGAAGGGAACGACGATTTTTTCTGCTATTACCTTCATTCTCGCTATCGCGTTTATCGTGTTTAAGGGCTTAAATCTTGGCGTGGACTTCACCGGCGGTACGGTGCTGGAGGTGCGCTATACGCAGGCCGCCGAGATTCAAAAAATTCGTGAGCACTTGGCGGCAAATAACCATGCCGATGCGAGCGTGCAAAACTTTGGCACTTCGCGCGATGTGTTGATCCGGCTGGCAGTAAAGCCGGGTGTCAGCAGCGCGCAGTTGTCGGAACAAGTAATGACTATTTTGAAGCAACAATCGTCCGACGTGACCATGCAACGGGTCGAGTTCGTTGGGCCGCAAGTGGGTAAGGAACTGCTCTACGACGGATCACTGGCGCTGTTGGCGGTGTCGTTCGGTATTGTGGCTTATCTCGCATTGCGTTTTGAGTGGCGCTTCGCGGTAGGCGCGATTGTGGCGACGTTCCACGACGTGGTAATCATCGTCGGCCTATTCGCATTATTTCAATGGGAATTTTCGCTCACCGTGCTGGCGGCGGTGCTGGCGATTATCGGCTACTCGGTGAACGATACCGTAGTGGTATTCGACCGGATACGGGAAAACTTCCGCAAAATGCGCAAGGGCACGGTGGCCGAAATTATCGACAATGCGATCACCCGTACCTTGTCGCGCACCGTGATGACCCACGTCACGACGCAGTTGATGGTGTTCTCCATGTTGTTCCTGGGCGGTGAAATTTTGTACTACTTCGCGTTGGCGTTGACCATCGGCATCGTGGTCGGCACTTATTCATCCGTTCTGGTCGCCAGCCCGATTGTGATGTGGCTGGGCGTGTCGCGTGAAGATTTTGTTAAAGCGGAAAAAAAGCCGGAAGCCGAAGCGTTGCCCTAAGTAGCAGACGCTTTAAAAGCATTCACGTAGCAGTACGCAAAGGGGTAAGGTATGCCGTGCCCGAAATCAAAAGCGGGTCGCGCATGCCTGACCGCTACAACGTCTAGGATTGCCCATGGAACTCCTCGCCCAACTCATTGATATCCTGCTGCACCTCGATCAGCACTTGACGCTGTTGATCGGCCAATATGGCGTGTGGGTGTATGCAATTTTGTTTGCGATTATTTTTTGTGAAACTGGCTTGGTGGTGACGCCTTTCCTGCCGGGGGATTCGCTGCTATTCGTGGTGGGCGCGCTGGCGGCGACGGGGGCGTTGGATGTGCAGACGTCGATTTTATTGCTAATGGCGGCGGCGTTTTTAGGAGATAACACCAATTACTGGACTGGACGTTTTATCGGCCCCCACGTATTCAAGCAGGACTCGCGCTGGTTCAATCGACGTCACTTGGAAAAAACGGAAGCGTTTTACGCAAAACATGGCGGCAAGACAGTGATGTTTGCTCGGTTCTTGCCGATTATTCGTACCTTCGCCCCGTTTGTGGCGGGCATCGGTCACATGAACTACAAGCGTTTTTTGCTATTCAGTATTTTGGGTGCGATTACCTGGATCAACTCGCTGGTGTTTCTGGGCTACTTTTTCGGCAATATTCCCATCATCAAAAACAATCTGACGCTGGCGATTCTTGGCATTATCGTGCTGTCGCTTCTGCCGGGGATGATTCATTTCGTGCGTGAGAAAACGCGAGGGGTTTAAATCTTTAAAAACTGAGGAACCACGGATGCACACGGATCAACACGGATAAGTGCAAATCTCTCTTGGTTTCATCTGTACCCCAGAGGGCAGGCTGAGCGCTGTTGATCCGTGTGCATCCGTGGTTCCAACGGGTTTTTAGATGTACTTACTTCACGCCCAATAATTCCACATCGAATACCAGCGTCGCATTTGGCGGAATCACGCCACCTGCGCCACGGCTACCGTAGCCCATTTCTGGCGGGATGATGAGGGTGCGCTGGCCACCGATTTTCATCCCGGCTACGCCTTCGTCCCAACCGCGAATTACTTGACCGCCACCCAAGCCAAATTTGAAGGGGTCGTTGCGGTCGCGCGAGCTGTCGAATTTTTTTCCTTTATTGTCCTTGGCCGTACCGTCGTAGAGCCAGCCGGTGTAGTGAACCGTTACCTTGTTGCCCGCAACAGCAATAGCGCCATCGCCGATTTTTTGGTCGATTTTAATGAGATCAACGCCTACTTTGCCATGTGTATGGCTTTGTGTTGCATCGTCATGTGCAGCAGAGAGTTGAGGCAGTGCAGCCAAGCCCAAGGCAGACAGGCCGGTGAGAGTGCGGATGAGGGTTTTGCGCATAAGAAGCTCCGTGGATGAAAAAAATGCCTATGCTACCTGCTAAAACAAAAACGGGCCAACGGCCCGTTTTTGGCTGACACATTTTTAAAGCTAGGCAAGCGATGCGAGCAGCTTATCGAAAGCATCTGCGAAAAGTTTAACGCCATCCACTTGCAGCTCGTCGCCGATGTCACGCATATTGATACCCAGGTGTTCCAGCGCAAGATAGTCGCGTTGCGCTTGCTGGATATCGGTTTCTACGGTTGCAGCGGCTTTGCCATGATCGCGGAACAAACTCAGCGTCGCATCCGGTATCGTGTTCACCGTTTCCGGTCCGATCAGGCTATCCACATACAACACATCGCTGTAGCTGGCGTTTTTGGTGCCGGTGCTGGCCCACAGCGGGCTTTGCGGGCGGCAACCTTTTGCTTTGAGTTCAGCAAACAGCGGGCCGTGGAATAATTCTTTGTAGCGTTGATACACCAGTTTGCACATGGACACCGCGCTCTTGCCGCGCAGAGCCAGCGCTTCGGGGCTACCAATGGCATCTAGGCGTTTATCCACCAGCGTATCCACGCGCGACAAGAAAACGCTAGCGACTGATTTAACTTGCTGCGGATTGCCGCCGCCATCGACCCAACGCTTCAAGCCGCGAATATAGGCCTCGGCTACCTGCATATAGTGATGCAGCGAAAAAATCAGCGTCACATTGACACTGATGCCATGCGCGGTGAGCGCTTCAAACGCGAGTATGCCTTGCGGCGTGGCGGGTACCTTGATGAGTAAATTGGGCCGGTTGACATCGCAGTGCAGGCGCAGGCCCGCATCGACTGTGGCTTGTTCTTGGGCGGCAAGGGTGGGAGACACTTCCAAGCTCACATAGCCATCGTGGCCATGGGTTTGTTCCCAGATTGGGCGCATGAGATCGCAGGTGGCTTGTACATCGGGCACGGCTAACTTTTCGAAGCGCTGTTCCAACGTCAGATTAGTTTGCCGCAGTTGCGCGACTTCCTCTTTGTAATATGGGCTTTCGGCGAAGGCCTTCTGGAAAATAGCCGGATTGGAGGTTACGCCGGAAATACCGTCCTCCTCGATAAAGCGTTTCAGCCCGCCTTCGCGCAGCAGCGTACGCGAAAGATTATCAAGCCAAACGCTTTGGCCAAAGCGTTTAACTTCAATCAAGGGATTAGTCGAGTGCATGATTTCGTCGCGCTGCATAGTCATCTCCATAAGGTGGGCATACCCTTTAATTTACGGTTAAGATTTACTCCTTCTTTATAGTCCCTGTAGGAAATTTAACAACTATGACCGTTGTAAGGGACATGGCTCATGTCCAGGGTTCTCCCCTTTTTTCATCCCTACACCCTGTGTTAGAAAGGGTCGATTGGCCAACGCATGCCTGGCCGACCTTGGCGGACTACCAAGCGGTGCTTGACGCGTTGCCGCAGCCAGTGCTGACGGCGAGCGGTGTCCGCTTAAAGATAACGCCGCAAGCATCAATAAAATCCGAGGGATGGCAAGCGGGCTATGAACCGCGAATTTATTTGACGGGCGAACTGCAAACGCGCTTGGCGTGTTGGCATGATGCCTTCAATTTGTTGGCATGGGCCAGCTTCCCTAAAACCAAGGCGGCGCTGAATGCACGGCACTTTGTATTGCAACAGGCGCGCGCAAAACAAGGTCGGCAGACGCTTGCGCGAGATGCTGGGCAAGATACCTTGACGCAATTTGATGAGACGGGCGTGATTGTGTTGTCCTCTGATACCGACTTGTTGAAACAGGTAGATAATTTTGATTGGAAATCGCTGTTCTGGACGCGTCGTTCGCACACGAGCAGGCATATGCGCTGTCTGCTATTGGGGCATGGCTTGATGGAAAAAGCGCTTACCCCGTATATCGGCATGACCGGCAAAGCGGTGCTGTTGCACGTGTCGGAGGGGTTTCTGGCCGCGCCGCCAGCGACCCTGCCTCAGCGCGTCGATGCCTTGTTGGCAGATCGCATCCTGTCGGGCAAGGGTTTCGATTCTCCGCGCATGCTCGCGCCTTTTCCGGTATTGGGCTTCCCGGGTTTTTGGCCCGATCAGCAATGCGAATCTTTTTACGATAACCGTGAATATTTTCGCGCAGGTCGTGTTAGTAAAGATGCGGCAGCATCGTGACGCCATACGGCAAGCGTGATTGCA
>JAYVBU010000259.1:0-5783 GCA_043750335.1 Betaproteobacteria bacterium
GCGTGAAACCATCGCGGCTTTTGGCGCGGCCAACGGCTACTTGCGCTTGGTCGTGACGCGCGGCGAAGGCAAGCTCGGGCTCGATCCGGCCAGTTGCGCGCGCGGCAATTGTTTTATGCTCGCAGATCATCTCGCGCTGGTGAGCGAAGCCACACGCGACAACGGCGCGCGGCTCATCGTCGCCGCCACGCGGCGACTCGCACCGGATGGGCTTGACCCGCGCATCAAATCGCTCAATTATCTGAATCATATCCTCGCGCGCATGGAGGCCAGCAACGCAGGTGCAGACGAGGCGATAATGCTCAATGCACAAGGCCGCATAGCGGAAGGCACGGCGGATAATGTTTTTATCGTACGCAATGGCACACTGCTCACGCCGCCTGCCGCCGATGGCGCGTTGGAGGGGGTCACCCGCGCCGTGGTGTTAGAGCTAGCGGCAAGGCTCGACATCCCCGCACGCGAGGCTTCGCTCACGCCCTATGATCTTTACACCGCCGACGAAGTTTTTCTCAGCGGCACTGGCGCGGAGTTGATTCCGGTACGTGATATAGATGGGCGTCGGCCAGCCGCCTGTCCTGGCCCGATGTACAAACAATTCTTACAAAGTTTTCACGCGCAAATCGCACGAGAAAGCATGCATACGGCATAGCGTTTCGCGCACAAATGCCCTAACATCAAACACACACAAACTCACCAGGAGCTTTCATGAAACGCACCCGCTTAGCCATACTCTTCTTCCTGTTGCCTTGGCTCGTTACAGCTTGCGCGACTGCGCCAGAAAAAACACCCGATCTGCGCCTCTATGCACTCGACTGCGGCAACATTGAAGTGCTCGATGTGTCGGTATTCCACCCCGGCATTGATAAAGGCAAAAGCAAACGCCTGACTAACACCTGCTATCTCATCGCCCACCCAAAGGGCACGTTACTGTGGGATGCCGGGCTGCCGGATGCGTTGGCACAAACGCCCGAAGGTGTGCTCTGGCTCAAGCTATTCCAGCTCAGCGTTGCCAAGCCACTCGGCGCGCAGTTACAACAAATCGGCTATGCGCCAGAGACAATTAAATATTTAGGCATCTCACATTTACACGGCGATCACGTCGGCAATGTAAACCTGCTGCCCCAAGCCACGCTCTTGATGCAAGCCGAAGAATACGCAGCAGGCTTTGGCGCAGAACCCGATAAATACGGTTTCGACCCAAGCAGCTACGCCACGCTACGCAACAATCCGGTGCAGCAGCTTCGCGGCGATTACGATGTTTTCGACGATGGCTCAGTCATCATCAAGCGCACAGTCGGCCACACGCCCGGCCACCAAGCGCTGTTTGTCAAACTGCGTAACAGCGGCAATATTTTGCTCTCGGGCGACCTCGTGCACTTTACCGACAACTGGACCCATAAGCGTGTGCCCAGTTTCAATTTCGATAAAGCGCAATCAGAGCAAACCATGCGCGAGACAGAGCAGTTTCTCCAGGCCAATCACGCTACGCTGTGGATTCAGCATGACCTGGAACAAAATGCGAAGATTAAACACGCGCCTGCCTATTACGATTGACCGCTACAATGGGCAATGCTCATCTTAATTGCCCGTCGCCATGCTCGAATACACTGAATACACTAAATTTTTGATCGGCCTCTTGGCCATCGTCAACCCGCTGGGTGCAGTGCCGATTTTTGTGGCGCTCACGGCTGGCTCGCAAGAGGCCGAGCGCAAGCGCATCGCGCGGATTGTGGTCGCGGCGGTGATGATTATCTTGTACGCGGCACTCTTGTTTGGTGATTGGCTGCTGCAATTTTTTGGCATCACGATTCATTCTTTCAGCGTGGGTGGCGGCATTTTGATTTTGATTATGGCGATCTCGATGTTGCAGGCGCGATTGAGCCCGATTTCTCAAACCGAAGAAGAAGCGCGCGAGGGTGAGTCCAAAGAATCGGTTGCCGTCGTGCCGCTAGCAATGCCGCTGCTGGCGGGGCCGGGAGCGATCAGCGCGGTGATTCTTCACGCGCATAAAAATCCGGGCGCAAGCCATTATCTGGCGATGTCGCTGGATATTTTGATCGTGGGTTTTATGCTGTGGGCGGTGCTGCAACTCGTGCCATGGATTTCACGCCACGTGAGTCAAACCAGCATCAACATTTTTACGCGCATCATGGGTTTGATTTTGGCTGCTATCGCGGTCGAGTTTATTGCGCTGGGTTTGAAGGGCCTATTCCCGGCGCTTGCTTGAGGTTTGAGGGATGAGGGTCACGCCGCAAGACATACTCGCTTTTTGGTTTTCGAACGACATGCGTTCGCGCTGGTTTGCGTCCACACCGCAACTCGACGCGGCGATCAAGGCACAATTTGAATCCGTGTGGGAGGCCGCATGGCGCGGCGAACTGGACGACTGGCAGGGCAGTGCAGAAGGCTGTCTCGCGCTGGCGATCATCCTCGATCAATTTCCTTTGAATATGTATCGCGGCACGGCCAAAAGTTTTTCCAGCGAAGCCCGGAGCCGTGCAGTCGCGCGCCACGCGATTGACCAAAAATTCGATCTTCAACTCGACCCCGCGCATCTGGCTTTTTTGTACATGCCTTTCATGCATAGCGAAGACTTGGCGGATCAGGATTTATCCGTTGATTTATTCACTGCAGCGGGCTTGGAAAAAAACCTGCGCTTTGCCCAACATCACCACGAAATCGTGCGCCGCTTCGGGCGGTTTCCGCATCGCAATGCGATTTTGGGGCGGGCGAGCACAGCAGAAGAGCTAGACTATCTCAGCTCGAAAGCGGGCTTTCAGGGCTAGCGCAAAGTGGCAACTCAAAGTAAAAGCAAGCGCCCTCCCCCGGCGCTGAGCGGTAGCCGATAACGCCTTGCATGCGCTCGATCAGCTCTTTAGAAATCGCCAAGCCGAGCCCGGTCCCACCTTTTTGCCGCGTGTCGGACGAATCGGCCTGCGCGAATTTCTGAAAAAGCCGATCACGAAAATCCTCCGGTACGCCCGGCCCTTGGTCGATCACCGCCACGGTGACCCTATCCTGCTCCTGGCTCACGACGATTTTAACCTGCCCACCGGGGGGCGAAAATTTCGCCGCGTTGGAGAGCAAGTTAAGCATCACCTGCTGTAAACGTCTGCTGTCCACTTTGACGCGCGCTGCATCAACGCGCGCCGCTACGGTATAGCTGATATGCCACTGCGCCGCATAATCGTGTGCGGATTCCAGCGCATGTTCGATCAGCGGCATGAGCGCTTGTGGCTGCAATTCGACATCTAATTTACCGACGATTAGTTTTTCCATATCCAGCAAATCGTCAATCAATACTTTCAAGCGTTGACTATTTTTAAACGCGATGTCGAGCAAGGGGCGCAGCCCTTGCGGCAGCTCGCCCAGCGCGCCGCCCAACACTAAGCCCAGTGCGCCGCTGATCGACGTGAGTGGGGTGCGTAATTCATGGCTCACGGTTGATACAAACTCGGATTTCATGCGGTCGATTCGTTGCCGCTCGGAGATATCACGCACTATCGCAATAAATAACGCTTGCCCGTGATGCATCGTGCGCGAGAGCGCGAGCTCAATCGGGAATTCATATTGGTCTTTGTGCCAACCTTCCAGCTCGCGCCGCTGCCACTCTACGTCGTAGCCTTCGCGATAGCGCGCGAGCGCACCATAAAATTCATCGCGAGCGCGCTCTGGCAAGAGCATTTTAAAATTACAGCCGATGAGTTCTTGCGGCACATAACCAAAAATAGTTTCAAATGCCGGATTCGCGGATTGGATCGCACCCTGTTCATCCAGCGCGACGATGCCGTCGAGCGCACTCTCCAAAATCGTTTGGGTAAAACGCGCACTATCCTGCAAGGCAGACTCGGCACGGCGGCTGTTGCTTGCTTCGGCTACAAGCGCGCTTTGGGTTTGTTGTACATGGGTGGTCATGCTGTCAAAACTGCGGGCGAGGTCACCCATTTCGTCCTCTTGCACGGCGCGCAAACGGTAGGTGTAATCACCCTCTGCAATGCGCGCAGTGCCCTGCTCAAATTGTTGCAATGGCCGCAGTATGCTGCGCGCGACTAAGCGCCAAACCAAAACCAGGAATAGCGCCAGTATCAACACTGCCGTGCCCAGCGCACCTTGTCTGACATAGGTAGCCAGGGTGGCCTCCTCCAAATTGTTGCGCGCCATCTCGTAGCCCACATCCAACACTTCTTGGGTGATGACAAACAGCGAGGCGGTCGCGCGCGCATCGCGCGTGATATCTAGCGTTTGTTGACCCGAGACGGTTTCTCGCGCCTGAATCAGCCGGGCGTATATTGACTGCGTTATCAACAAATTTTTGCGGATCAAGTCGATACTCGCTTGATCGTCTGCGTGGCTGGCGCGCATTTTCTCTAGCTGGGTTTTCAGACTGCTGATTTTTATGCGCCATTGATCTTGCGAGCGCGCGCCATGAAACAAAATGGTTTCGACGGCAATTTGACGCAACTGGGTAACACTGCGCACCAACGCTTCAGCCGTTGCGACATCCTGGCGCTTTTGCCGGACGATTTGCTCTGTATAGAGCACACCGCCAAACGCGATTGACAAGATCAAGGCGGTGGCCAACATGAGTCCGTGAATCTGGGCGCGAATTTTCACCGTTGGTTCCTAGCGCACGATTCTCACGGCTTCAGGTTTGACTGCTTCAAGCGCTTGATACTTCATTCGGCTTAGGTAATCGGGCATGGGGGCAGGCTTGGCTAGGCCGTTTTGCATCGCCCAGCGCGTTTCGTCTTCCAGCGCCAGCAGCATGGCCTGATTGAGTGAAATATCGTAATCGTTGGTATCGAATATTTTTGCCATCGTCTCATCTGCAATCTGTACCGCTCGACCCACTATTTCGCGCGCGGCTACCGGGTCTTTGCGAATAAAGCGATTCGCCGCAACCAAGGCGCTGAGGATGCGCTGTATTTCTTGCGGATGCGCGTCGATATACGGCGCTCTACCGACGAGTAAGAAACGGAAGGCATAGACATCCTCGCCATAAAATACGCTGAGCTGCTCGCCCATCTGCGCTTGCAGTCGCGCCAAGTTTGGCTGAAACACCACCGCTGCATCAATCTTGCCTGCTTGCAAGGCATCAAGTGTCTCGTTGGTTTTCATGTTTTGCAAACGTACGCGGCTACTGGGCGTGTCGTTGGCCTGCAATAGCGCGTCGAGAAAGTATCCGAGGTTCGTACCCAAGGTCAGGCCAACGGTTTTACCCACTAAATCTTTGACCGCATGTATGTCGCGATCACGCCGGGCTACGACGGCGATCGTTCGCCGCGCTTGTGAGATGCCCGCGAGTATCGCGATATCGTCTCCGCGCACGAGCGAAAACATACTAGGCACATCGGCCACCACGGCAAGATCGCTCTTACCGGCCAGCAGCGAATTCAGCGCATCAATGCCCAGTGCAAAGGGTTGATTTGTTACCGCTACGCCTGCCTCGCGAAACAGACCTTTACTCGATGCGATAATCAATGGCGCGCTGAGGATTTGCGTGGGCACGGCGATCATGACCGGGCTCAGCGGTGTTAGTGGCGGTGCAGGGCGCAGCGCCCACCATGATGCAACTGCGGCGGCTATGAGCGTTGCCGCTAAAAAAATAACTGTAAGATTTTTCCGTAGTGCGGAGGGCTTGTCGTTCGGTTTCGTTAAGTCAGTCACGGGTGACCTTCCCAAGAGATGTACGGATCAGTATTCGGGGTGGGTGTCGTACCCAAAATATAGATTAGCGCATTTTGGCGAATCGAGCGAATAGCCGGAAATCAATAGCCGCTAGT
>JAYVBU010000260.1:0-2596 GCA_043750335.1 Betaproteobacteria bacterium
ATTACCGGGCGCATCTCAGTGCGGCATGGCGCGGAGGGCTTCTCTGGCAATCTCACTTGGCGACACGATCATACGGAAGACGAATTCCTGATCCTGAGCCCACTGGGTCAGGGTGTCGCGCGCATTCTCAAAAATGCGACGGGCGTGACCTTAGAAATACCCGATCAAGTCATGCTGCACGCGCAAGATGTGGAATCGCTGACCCAATCCACTTTGGGTTTCGCCTTGCCCTTGTCCGGCTTAGCGCATTGGGTGCAGGCGCAGCCCGTTGGATCGGCGCAGTTGCGCCACAACGCGGACGGCACACTTGAGCACCTCAGCGAACAGGGCTGGCAGATCGACTATTCAGCCTATCGCACGGTGGGTGCGCTAAAACTGCCAGGCAAGGTGTTTATGGATAACGCAGATACCAAACTGCGCTTGATCGTGGATGAGTGGCGGGTATCCGCACCATGAATGCCCAGGTTTTTCCCGCCCCGGCCAAGTTGAATTTGTTCCTGCACGTCACTGGACAGCGCAGCGATGGCTACCATTTACTGCAAACGGTATTCCGTTTTATTGATTATGGTGACACGCTCAGCTTCGCGCCGCGCGCAGATGGCCAAATCGTTTTGACCCACCCGCTGCCCGGTGTGCCGCCAGAAAAAGACTTGTGCTACCGTGCGGCGCGTCTCTTGAAGACCGCCACGGGAACGAGCCAAGGCGTTGATATAACACTCGAAAAGCGCTTGCCTTTGGGCGGCGGACTGGGTGGCGGCAGTTCCGATGCGGCAACCACCCTATTGGCGCTCAATCAGCTCTGGGCTACAGGCCAGACGCGCGCCGCTTTGATGGAAATGGGCTTGCGCTTGGGTGCCGATGTGCCGGTATTTATTTTTGGGGCGAATGCCTGGGCCGAGGGCGTGGGTGAGAAATTGACCCCGATCGCTTTGCCGCCAGCTTGGTACGTAGTGCTGATACCACCGCTAAGTGTCCAAACCGCCGAGGTTTTTGCTGCACCTGAATTGACACGAAACACGCTTCCCGTCACAATGTCGGCCTTTTCAAGTGGGCATTTCGGCAGTCGGTTTCTTAATGATTTGGAGCCGGTGGTGAGCGCGAAATACCCCGCCGTCGCACAGCATTTAAAATGGCTGCGCCAGTATGGCGATGCGCGAATGACGGGTTCTGGCGCGTGTGTGTTTGCCGCGTTTGATTCGGCGCAAGAAGCGCACGATGTGCTGGCAGTAAAGCCAGCCGAAATAGTAGGGTTTGTAGCACAAGGTCTTGATCGTCATCCTATATGCGATGGACCTGGTTTTTTGTAGTAGCAATATTGGGGAGTCGCCAAGTGGTAAGGCACCGGATTTTGATTCCGGCATTCGTAGGTTCGATCCCTACCTCCCCAGCCAGACAGTGAGACAAAAGCGTGTAAGCCTTACACGCTTTTTTGTTTTTGCAGAAAGAGGCGCACGTGGCTCATAGCGGCATGATGATCTTCACCGGCAACGCCAATCCTAAATTGGCCGAGGACGTGGCGCGCAAGCTCAATCTGCCTTTGGGCAAGGCGAAGGTCGCGCGTTTCAGCGATGGCGAAGTGATGGTTGAAATTATGGAAAACGTGCGCGGTCGCGACGTTTTCGTATTGCAATCCACTTGCACACCGACCAACGATAATTTGATGGAAATCATGGTGATGGTGGATGCCTTGAAGCGCTCCTCCGCTGGTCGCATCACTGCGGCGATCCCGTATCTGGGGTACGCGCGCCAAGACCGCCGCCCTCGTTCAGCGCGGGTGGCAATCACCGCCAAAGTGGTGGCGAATATGTTGACCACGGCCGGTGTGGATCGTGTGCTGACCATGGACTTGCATTCGGATCAGATACAGGGGTTCTTCGATATCCCCGTGGATAATGTTTATGCCTCACCTATTTTGTTGGGTGATGTGTGGAAGCAAAATTATCAAAATTTAATCGTTGTGTCGCCGGACGTCGGTGGCGTGGTGCGGGCGCGGGCCTTGGCCAAACGCATGGAAGCCGATTTAGCGATTATCGACAAACGTCGGCCCAAGCCCAATGTAGCAAAGGTCATGAACATCATCGGCGAAGTGGATGGCCGCACCTGCGTTTTGATGGACGACATGGTAGA
This sequence comes from Betaproteobacteria bacterium, assembly GCA_043750335.1. Taxonomy (GTDB): domain Bacteria; phylum Pseudomonadota; class Gammaproteobacteria; order Burkholderiales; family Thiobacteraceae; genus RBG-16-58-11. Next base: position 2,128 of record JAYVBU010000260.1, read on the forward strand.
TACCGCCAATACCCTGTGTGAGGCTGCGGCTGCATTGAAAGAGCACGGCGCGGCGCGTGTGGTGGCTTACTGCACCCACCCCGTATTGTCTGGCCCGGCGATTGAGCGCATCAGTAACTCGCAGATGGATGAATTGGTAGTGACGGACACCATTCCTTTGAGTCAGGCCGCTAAAGATTGCGGTCGCATCCGTCAGTTATCGGTGGCGGAGTTGCTGGCCGAAACCATGCAGCGCATTAGTAACGAGGACTCGGTTTCCTCGTTGTTTACCGAATAGTTTTTTGTGTCGGGGTGTTGCCCCGGCATTTACCCGAGTGCGTCTGGTCGCGGACAAGCTCATTATTAGGAGTGTCATCATGTCATTTGAAGTTAATGCCAATACGCGCAATTTGCAGGGAACGGGTGCGAGCCGCCGTCTGCGTCTTGCGGGCAAAGTACCGGCCATCGTGTATGGCGCGGACAAGCCTGC
>JAYVBU010000261.1:0-5760 GCA_043750335.1 Betaproteobacteria bacterium
CAACGCCTAGAAACCCGCCTCCTCCCCAACCTACGCGCGCGCAAGCCCAACGAAATCCCCGACGAACCCGGCTTCTGCATCGAGGAAGGCTTCATCGCGGATGATGGCAAGACACCTCAGTATGAACAAGCCGAACTCAATTTCAGATTCAAAGATTTACCCGATGTCAGAGTGGTGGCACGTGCCACGCGCAGCGGTAAGATTAAGCCCTCGCTTTTGGAAAGAAGAAAAGAAAAACCAATGCCCGCCGCCTTTGCCGAGATGGCAAAGCAGATTAAAACTTTACGCCAAGGCAAGCACGATGTCGGCCCGTTGCGCGGAGAGGAAAATCTCGCCGCGCTCCCCACTGATGAGGGATATTTCATCCAGCATTTTGTCTGGGATACACAGGGCAAGCCCGATTCCGAGACCGAGCCGGCCTTTTATGTAGAGATGCATACGGGATTCATCGTGGGGTCGAATAATCCCCATGTTCGCCCCAGCCTTACCGACCAGCAAGCGTTAAAGCTATTCGACGCCATCGTTAACAGCATACGTCTGCGCCCCACCACCCCGGGCAAAACCAGCGATGCAACTGATCCCAACAACCCAAGTCCTGCCACGCCCAACCGCCTGCCGCTAAAATCCAAGGTCACGAGCGCTGTCAACTGCCCACAAACCGGCATGTGGGAATGTGCCGCAGACACCCCAGGTATCACCGAACATCGCCGCTTCATCGAAGTTGGCCAGCCTATGCCCTATGGCGTCACGCAAAAACCCGCTAAGGGTCTGGGTGGTTTCTTGAGCAAGCGGGAGGATGACGCGGCGGAAATCACCTGGACACTGGCAGCTTTCGATAGGGATGAATAACGGATTTCACCTCAATCGGCGTCTCCCGTGTGCTTAACAGCAAACGGGCATTAGCGCCGATATGGCGATACGGCTTACCGCCGCGCTGGTCGGCAACACTGTATCAAGGCTGTCTCCCCCAATGGTGTGTGCGATCTTGTCAAAGTGGAGGATATAAAGCGGTTGCCAAAAAATTACCGCTGTCGGATGTCTTGCTGAAGGCTGAATTCAATCGCACTCGACCACTCTCCGTCGTCATGAGTGAGAAGCTGCAAGCGCTGCGCGATTGGGCAAAAGACAGAACGGTCCAGGCGAATTCCTGAGTAAGTCAGGCGCTGGACCGTGATGCCACTCGCCCCGATCTGCGGGGACATTTTATTTACGCAGATTATCGGCGCTCAGGCTTAACAACAACACCCCAATCACTTCTCTGCCATCCCGAACGGGAACCGTAATCTGCACGGTATCAATTTTGGTGCTGGGATCGGGCTGGCTTTCTTTTTGCTGCCAGGGTTTGCCGGTGAACGACTCGGTGAAATGCGTTTTATCTTTGGATAGATAGCTCAATGGCTTGGACGTAAACGCAAAACGCTGGCCTTGGCTACCGGTCAGCACTAACTTGTTCACGCCGCTTGCATCTTCTTTCATCCAGCGGGTCAGCAATTGCCCTGCGTCATTATTGACCATGTCGAACACCGTTGGGCTGCTCTCCGGAATGGGCTCCCACTTGGTATTATCCATGCCCGAAATCGCGCCTTTTACATTGGCCTCTTTCACACTGCGAACCAAGGCGGGGTCAGCAGCCATCACTGCGGCCCGCATCTTGTAGGCATCAATCTTTTGTTGCATCTCAGGGGTGATTGCTGCGGCCCAGGAAGCGCCAACAAGCGACACGCTCAATACAGCGCCCATGAAGGCGCGCTGGCAAGTTTGTAAAATAATCGACATAAGTAAATCTCCTTGTTAAGTGAATGGAAAAAACAACTCGCACTTCAAGTAAAGCGCGAGCGGGGGCATGATATCAGCATGGAAATAAATTTGAATGTCATATTGTTCATGTTGGCTTTACGCACCGTGCGCGACCCCGGCAAGCAAGCAAAATTCTGTGTCGGGGTATAATGCCGACCGTTTATACCCACGCAGCCCAATTCGATGTCCGCCAAAAAACCCGCCGCCTATAGCGAAGCCTCAATCCGCGTCTTAAAAGGCCTGGAGCCGGTCAAGCAACGCCCCGGCATGTACACACGCACGGAAAACCCGCTGCACATTATTCAAGAAGTGATCGACAACGCTTCCGACGAAGCGTTGGGTGGGCACTGTAAGCACATCATCGTCACACTCAACGTGGACGGCAGCATCAGCGTGGAGGACGATGGCCGCGGCATCCCCGTTGGCATGCACCCGGAAGAAAAAGTACCCACGGTTGAAATCGTTTTCACGCGCTTGCACGCAGGCGGCAAATTCGAAAAAGGTTCCAGTGGTGCGTACGCTTTCTCCGGCGGTTTGCATGGTGTCGGCGTGTCGGTAACCAATGCCTTGTCATCTAGGCTGGAAGTCATGGTGTGGCGCGAAGGCCGCGTGCATCAACTCGCGTTTGGCGATGGCGATGTGATCGAGAAGCTGAAATCGCGCGCCATAGCGCGTGATGAAAAACCATCTGGCACACGCGTCACCGCTTGGCCCAATCCAAAATATTTTGACTCGCCCGCAATCTCGCAACCCGAATTGCAACGCCTTTTGCGCTCCAAAGCCGTGCTGCTGCCCGGGGTCAAAGTTACGCTGACGGTAGCTAAAACGGGTGACACCCAAACCTGGCAATACAACCAGGGCTTGCGCGGCTATCTGATCGAGACATTGGCACAGGCTTCCAATACCGATCCGCTGATTCCGTTGTTTGAAGGTGAGCAATACGCCAATGCCGACGCGGAAGGTTTTGCCGAAGGCGAGGGCGCGGCCTGGGTCGTGGCCTGGACCGAGGACGGTAATGTGGTACGCGAGTCCTATGTGAATCTGATCCCCACACCCGCTGGCGGCACACACGAATCGGGCTTGCGCGAGGGCTTGTTTGGCGCGGTGAAGAGCTTTGTCGAAATGCACTCTCTACTGCCCAAGGGCGTGAAACTATTGCCGGAAGATGTCTTCGCGCGCGTGTCTTTTGTGCTCTCGGCCAAGGTGCTCGATCCGCAGTTTCAGGGGCAGATCAAAGAGCGCCTGAATTCTCGCGATGCGGTGCGCTTAGTGTCCACCTACACCAAACCGGCGTTGGAGCTTTGGCTCAATCACCATGTTGATTACGGCAAAAAATTGGCCGATCTGGTCATTAAGCAAGCGCAGTCGCGCTTGCGCTCGGCGCAAAAAGTGGAAAAGCGAAAATCCTCCGGCGTGGCCGTGCTACCGGGAAAGCTCACCGACTGCGAATCTAAAGATGTGACCCGCAACGAATTATTTTTAGTCGAGGGCGATTCCGCAGGCGGCTCGGCCAAAATGGGACGCGACAAAGAGTTTCAAGCTATCTTGCCGCTGCGCGGCAAGGTGCTGAATTCTTGGGAAACCGAAGCCGACCGCTTGTTCGCCAACAACGAGATTCACGACATGGCCGTGGCCATCGGCGTCGATCCGCATTCCGCAAAAGACACGCCGGATTTAAGTGGACTGCGCTATGGTCGGATTTGCATCTTGTCGGATGCCGATGTGGATGGCTCGCATATTCAAGTATTACTGCTCACGCTATTTTTTAAGCATTTCCCGAAACTGATTGAGCATGGTCACATTTGCATCGCGCGCCCACCGCTGTATCGCGTTGATGCGCCCGCGCGCGGCAAAAAACCGCAACAAAAAATCTATGCTTTAGATGATGGCGAGCTCGAAGCGATTGAAGATAAATTACGTAAAGAAGGTGTGAAGGACAACGCCTGGAGCATCTCGCGTTTTAAAGGCCTAGGCGAAATGAATGCAGAGCAACTCTGGGAAACCACACTCAACCCCGACACGCGCCGATTGTTGCCAGTAGCGTTGGGCGAATATGATGCGGCCGCCTCCACTGCGCGCTTCAATATGCTGATGGGCAAAGGCGAAGCCGCCGCGCGCCGTGTCTGGATTGAAGAGCATGGCAATGATGCTGAGGCAGATATTTAGATTTCCGTTTTACTTAGAACTAACAAACCTTGCACCACGGAGCACACAGAGGACGCGGAGTTTATGATTTTGCTTTTCCTCCGTGTCCTCTGTGTCCTCCGTGGTGAGGTATTTTTTAACCTATCGTGAACTCCCTTCCATGACCGAACAAGGCAATCTCTTCTCTGAAATCCCACCCGAAGATGGCGAATCGATCACGCTCGCGCTTTTCGCCGAACGCGCTTATCTCGAATACGCCATTTCCGTGGTCAAGGGCAGTGCGCTGCCCGATGTGTGCGATGGTCAAAAACCGGTTCAGCGGCGCATTTTATATGCGATGAATGAATTGGGTTTAAGTGCGAGTGCTAAGCCACGCAAATCGGCGGCGGTGGTGGGTGATGTGCTGGGCAAATTGCATCCGCACGGCGATCAATCGGTGTACGACGCGCTGGTGCGTATGGCGCAGAATTTTTCGCTGCGCTATCCCTTGATCGACGGCCAGGGCAATTTCGGTTCGCGCGATGGCGATGGCGCAGCGGCCATGCGCTATACCGAGGCGCGCTTAACACCGATTGCGAAACTGCTCTTGGATGAAATCAATCTGGGCACGGTGGATTTTCAGCCCAACTACGATGGCTCGACCGAAGAACCCAAGCTGCTGCCAGGGCGCTTGCCCTTCGTGCTGCTCAACGGCGCATCTGGCATCGCCGTCGGCATGGCGACCGAAATCCCCTCGCACAATTTGCGCGAGATCGCCAAAGCTGCCGTGGCCTTGATCCGCAACCCTAAGCTCACGCATGCCGAGTTGATGCAATTCATCCCCGGCCCAGATTTCCCCGGCGGCGGGCAGATCATCACCGCGACGGATGCCATCGGAGAGATCTACGCCATGGGCCGCGGCAGCGTGAAAGTGCGTGCCCGTTGGAAGATCGAAGAATTAGCACGCGGCCAGTGGCAAGCTGTTGTGACCGAGTTGCCGCATGGCACTTCGTCGCAAAAAGTGCTAGAGGAAGTGGAAGAACTGACCAACCCCAAAATCAAGCTCGGCAAAAAATCACTCTCGGCAGACCAACTTGGCCTCAAGCAATCACTGCTTGCGGTGCTCGATGCCGTGCGCGACGAATCCGGGCGCGAAGCCCCGGTGCGCTTGGTGTTCGAGCCAAAAACCAAAAACCAAGATCAAAATGAATTCATGAACATGCTGCTCGCGCACACCTCGCTCGAGACCAGCGTATCCATCAATCTGGTGATGATCGGCGGCGATGGCCGTCCGCGCCAAAAGACCCTGGGCGACATTTTGCGCGAGTGGGTCGCTTTCCGCTTCGAGACCGTGACCCGCCGCGCGCAATTCCGTCTGCAAAAAGTCGATGATCGGATTCACATCCTCGAAGGCCGCGAGGCGGTGCTGCTCAATATCGACAAGGTGATTAAAACTATCCGCGAATCGGATGAGCCCAAACCCGCTTTGATCGCTGCGTTCAAACTCTCGGATCGCCAAGCCGAAGATATTCTGGAAATTCGCTTGCGCCAATTGGCGCGTTTGGAAGCGATCAAGATTCAGCAAGAGCTATCCGAGCTGCGCGCAGAAAAAACCACACTGCACGATCTCTTGAACAACCCAGCGTCGATGAAAAAACTCATCATCAAAGAAATCGAAGCCGATGAAAAACAATACGGCGACCCGCGCCGCACACTGATTCAAGCGGCGGAAAAAGCCGTGATCGAACAAAAAATCATCGACGAACCCGTCACCGTCGTCATCTCGCAAAAAGGCTGGGTGCGCAGCCGCACCGGCCACGGCCACGATGCGGCGCAATT
>JAYVBU010000262.1:0-5742 GCA_043750335.1 Betaproteobacteria bacterium
TGGTTTTTTAACATCAAGTCCAGCCAGGCTTTATTACGATCTTTGGCGCACCACACTTTTTTGGATTTATTGACCGCGTCTGGATGCAACTGCTCAATCGGGTAAAGAAAGATGTACAGCGTGTAATTATTCATTCCCGCTAACGTTGCTTCAACCCGTTTGCAAAATGGACAATCGGGGTCTTCGAACACGGCAACTTTGCGCGAGCCATCACCTTTGACAATTTTGATTGCATCTTCGAATGGCAGCACGTCGAACTTCACGCGCATCAAATCCCGAATCCGTTCCTCCGTTAAATCACGCTTGGTTTTAACATCAATGAGCGAACCGGCAAAAACATAATCAGCCTGCTCATCGACATAAAAAACTTTGTTACCGGAAAACACTTCGTACCAGCCCGGCATCGGCGCTTTTTTGATGCCTTGCACCTGCAACTCCGGTACGCGCTCCCCCAGTAATTTTTTGATTGTCGCCTCATCGGCCTGGAGCGCGCCGCTTATCATCCAACCCGCTAACGCTAGTACTGCCATTCCTGTTACCCGCATCATTCGTCCTTTCATTGAAAATTATTGTGTGATTGCCCAAGGCTTGTTTCACCAGTTGATGCTTTACCCAGGCAAAACGATTCGTCATTGATAAACCGGTATTGCGCGCCCAGCCCAACAGCGCTTGCGCGTTATTGAATAAGCTTTGCAAGCCATCGGTGGCGAAGGCCATAGCGAGAATTTCTTCCCCCCGCGCACGTTCATAGCGCCGCAATAATAAACCATCACCGACATCGCGCATGCCGCGATTAATCAGCACAGCCGCTAATTCTTGCACATCGCCAAAACCTAAATTCACCCCTTGACCTGCAAGTGGATGCACTTGATGCGCGGCATCGCCGATCAACGCCACACGCGGCTTCACCAACTGACGCGGCTCAATCAGATGCAAGGGGAACGCTACGGCAGGCGTAATCAACTCCAGCTTTCCCAATTGCATTTGGCCCGCCTGGGCCACGCGCTCACTCAGCGCGCTCGCAGATAATTGCAACAACGCCTGCGCAAGCACCTGCTGCACAGACCAGACAATGGAAATACGGTTCCCCGGCAGGGGCAAATAAGCCAACACGCCTTCCGGTTGAAACCATTGAAACGCAGTACCCTGATGCGGCAATTCGCATGCAAAATTCGCCACCACCGCAAGCTGCTGATAATCCTTATCATGCACGTCGATCCCGACTTGGCTACGCACCCAGGAATGCGCCCCGTCGGCAGCCACGATTAATTTAGCGAATAGTGTCTTGCCATCGCGCAGCGTCAACTGTGCCGCCGCGTCGCTCACTTCCAGCGCGGCGCATTCGCCGGGACAAAACAAGCTAATCTCGTTCGCGGCCTTCAGTTGATGCCACAGCACGGCCTGCAATTCGCGGCTCTCGACGATGTAGGCCAACTCGCCCAAACCGGCTTCGTAAGCATTGAAATCAAGGCGCGCGTGAGGCGCATCGCCAAAAATCGTCATCGCCTCGATGCGCGCAATTCGCTCACGCGGCAATTCGTTCCACACGCCCAGGCCTTCTAAAAAATGCGCGCTGCCAGGACTGATGGCATAAATCCGCTTGTCCCAACTATCGCCCTGCGGCCAAGCCTGCGCTGGCCGCGCCTCAATCAGCGCGACCGACAAACCTGTGTCGCGCAGCGCGAGTGCTAAGCTGCTGCCGACCAGGCCTGCACCAACGATAGCAACATCGAATGTTTGATCTTTCATGTCATGCCTTATAAAACATTCACCACGGAGTACACAGAGTACACGGAGGATAAACTTTCAAGCGTTTAAAACTCCGTGTACTCCGTGGTGCTGCTTTTTATCCCTTCGCCCCAAAAATCATGCGCCGCACCACAAACGATTTCACCGGCGGCAGCACGTCGAGCAGAGACAAGGCCAGGCCGCGCGCCTGGTGCAATCCTGGCACACGATTTGAAAAACCGCGCACCAATAGATCGGTAAAGAAAATCCCGCCTCGCGTATCCACCTGCCTGCCAGCAGCATAGCGCGCAAGCATGGCTGCGCCGCCCATGGCATCTGGCGCGCAGGCAAGCGTATGCCGCGACAGCTCCCATGCATCGCGCAAGCCCAGATTGAAACCCTGCCCCGCCACGGGATGCAACATTTGCGCGGCGTTGCCAATCAAGGCCAGTCTCTCGCGTGTGACCGGATGACTTTTACGCAAGCCGAGCGCGAAGCTCGCGCGCGGCCCGGCTTGTAAAAAACGTCCTTGGCGGTCGCCGAAGTGCGTGTGCAGCTGCGCTAAAAACGCCGCCTCGTCTAAAGCCACTATTTGCGCGGCGCGCTCGGGGGAGGCGGTCCATACCAGCGCGTAACCTTCACCGCTCGGCAACAAAGCCGCAGGGCCATCTTCGGTGAAGCGCTCGTAAGCGAGATGGTGGTGCGGCAACGCGGTGCGGACTTGGCACACCACCGCCGCCTGATGGTAGTCGCGGCTCTCACGCACAATGCCGGGAATGTCTTGCAGGCTGCGTCCACCATCCGCTAACGCGGCCAGGCGGGCAGTCAAGGAACGGCTGACGCCTTCATGGGTGAAATGGACCCGTGCCGTTGCCGCGCCAGGGGTGACTGACGTAACTTGCGCCCCGATCAAATAGCGCGCACCGCATTGTTGCAGCGCTATATGCAAAGCCTGCTGCAACTCGGCATACGCAATGACATAACCCAGCGCAGGTAAATTCGCTTCAGCAGCGCTCAATAATGCACGGCCAAAGCTGCCACGCTGCGATATATGTATCTGCTTGATCGGCGTCACGGCGGCGAGCTGAGACCAGACCCCCACGCGCTCCAACAACAGTCGGCTACCGTGAGACAAAGCCAGGGTGCGCGTATCGCGCCGCGCGCTGGCATCGATCTGCGCTTCGAGTAGGGTCACCGAGAGCGACGGCGCGCCTTGACGCAGCGCCAACGCCAACATCGTGCCAACTGGGCCACCACCGACGACGATTACATCCGCATCAAATTGATCTGTATTTGTCGCCATCAAACTGCTCACACCGAGAAAGGGCTAAAACTTTAGAACCACGGATGAACACGGATAAACACAGATACTTCAAATGCTTTTATCCGTGTGTATCCGTGGTTACGAATTGCTTTTCATACACGCTTCAATTTCGGCCACACACTTTGGTGCGGCCACCGTCAGCACTTCGCATGCGCCGTCTGTCACGCGCACATCGTCCTCGATACGAATACCGATATTCCAGAAGCGTTCCGGCACTTGATCCGATGGGCGCACATAAAAACCCGGCTCGACAGTGAGCACCATGTCTTTTTGCAGCATGCGCCACGCGCCGCCGCGTTTGTATTCACCCACATCGTGTACGTCCATGCCGAGCCAATGCCCCGTCTTGTGCATGTAAAAACGTTTGTAATCACCAGATTCGATCACGCTATCGACACTACCGACGCATAACTCAAAATCAATCATGCCTTGCACCAGCACACGCAGCGCGGCTTCATGCGGCTCGTTCCAATGGCAGCCGATTTTTACTTTTTCCATGGCGGCCGTTTGCGCGGCCAGCACCACCTCATACACCGCTTTTTGCACGGGCGTAAATTGCCCGCTCACCGGAAACACGCGCGTAATATCGGCGGCATAGCCATCGAGTTCGCAACCAGCGTCAATCAAGAGCAAGTCACCGTCTTTGAGTTGATCGTTGTTGCTGACGTAGTGCAACACGCAGGCATTGGCGCCACTAGCGACGATGGAGGTATAGGCAGGCGCTTGCGCGCCATGGCGGCGAAATTCGTGCAGCAGCTCGGCTTCAATTTCATATTCCCAGCGGCCAGGGCGCGCCGCTTGCATCGCGCGGCGATGCGCGCCACCGGAAATTTGTGCGGCGCGGCGCATGATGTCGATCTCGTGCGCATCCTTGAATAAGCGCATTTCATCCAGCAGCGAACGCACATCACGTATGCCGCCCGGCGCGGTCACGCCGTTGCGCGCCTCGGCACGTACGCTATTCAACCAGCCCACAGCCCGCGTATCCCAGCTTGGGTCTGCGCCCAAATCAAAAAACAGGCTTGACTGGTCGGCAAGCAGCTTCGGCAACATCGCATCGAGTTGTTCGATGGGATAGGCCTCGTCAAAACCGAACGCGTCACGCGCGCCGTCCGGGCCGTGGCGAAAACCATCCCAAATCTCACGCTCCAGGTTTTTTTCGCGGCAAAACAGAATGCTTTTCACCGTATCGGTAACCACCATCACCAGCACGGCTTCTGGTTCCGTGAACCCGCTCAGGTAATAAAAATAACTGTCATGCCGAAAGGGATAGTGTGAATCGCGGTTACGCAATCGCTCGGCGGCAGTCGGGATCACCGCCACGCCGGCACCCATTTGCTGCGCGAGTTGCGCGCGACGTTCTTGATAAGGGGTCATAGCGCGTAGTCCATTCTCAATAATCAAAATTTAGCTGCGAAAAAACTGCCTATTCGTGGCAAAAATATTTACTTCAACATCCGATCCAACACAGCCAAGCGCTGCGGTGTGCCGACATCGACCCAGCGCGCGCGGTGATGCTCGCCGCGCACCATGCCGTGCCCGATCAAGGTTTTTAGCAGCGGCGCAAGTGACACTTTGGCACCGGGTGCAATGTCGCGAAACACGTCGGGGTGATACACCGCCACCCCCGTAAAGGTCAGCAGCGGATGACCGCTGAGTGTGACAATGCTGTGCTCCAACGCGAAATCGCCCTGCTCGTGATGCAGCGGATTGTTGACCAGCACCAAATACGCCGCGAACAATTCTGGATTGGCGCCCATCGCCATCGCCATTTCTTGCGCGCGGCTAAAATCGTAGTCAATAAAAATATCGCCATTGACCACCAGAAAGGGTTGCTTGCCCAACAAGGACAACGCCTGCGCGATGCCGCCCGCAGTTTCTAGTGCTTCTCTTTCGGCAGAGTAGCTAATCTGCGCGCCAAATTGGCTCCCGTCGCCCAGCGCTGCTTCGATCAGGTGGCCGAGGTGCGCGTGGTTGATAACTATCTCAGTGATGCCCGCACGAACCAAGTTCTCGATGTGCCACACGAGCAGCGGCTTGCCGCCGACCTGGAGCAAGGGCTTGGGCGTGGTGTCGGTCAGGGGCCGCATGCGTTCACCGCGCCCAGCGGCCAGGATCATGGCTTTCATATCAGAAGGTATATCCCACTTGTTGCTCGGTGCCGTGCAATTCATCCAGCAATTTCAGCAGCGGCCCCAGCGCGCGATAGCGATCACAGGCACGACGTAGATAGTGCATCACCAGCGGTATATCGTTCAGATAAGCCGCCTTGCCGTCGCGATGATAGAGTCGCGCGAAAATACCCAACACTTTAATGTGGCGCTGCACACCCATCCATTCAAAATCGCGGTAAAAATCGCCGAAGTCCGGCGCAATTGGCAAGCGCGCGCGTTTAGCATCTTCCCAGTAGCGCACCGCCCAATCCAGCACACGCGTTTCCTCCCACACGATATACGCATCCTTATACAGAGACACCAGATCGTAGCTGATCGGTCCATACACAGCATCCTGAAAATCCAACACGCCGGGGTTCGGATCGGACAGCATCAAATTGCGCGAGTGGTAGTCGCGATGTACGTACACACGCGCCTGCGCCAGTACGTTTTTCAGAATGGTTTGAAAGGCCTGTTCCAAGGTTTCGGTTTGGGCCGCAGTCAAGGTGCGATTGAGATGCTTGGCGATATACCAAT
>JAYVBU010000263.1:0-2576 GCA_043750335.1 Betaproteobacteria bacterium
TAGAGCGAGGCGAGTTGTTTTTACATTACCAACCGCAAGTGGATGCCGCGCGAGGCCGCATTACCGGCGTAGAGGCTTTATTACGCTGGCGCAACAGCGCGGGAGAAATTATTTCGCCCGCGCAGTTTATTCCCCTGGCAGAGGAGACGGGATTGATCGTGCCCATCGGTGACTGGGTGCTCGCCACCGCCTGCGCGCAACTCAAGCGCTGGCATGATGCCGGCCACACCGAGCTTGCCATGTCGGTCAATGTCGCCGCGCGCCAATTTCGCGAGCCGCTGTTCGCTGAAAAAGTGGGCGGTCTGATTGCGGCCGCAGGTGTGCCGCCGCATCGGGTCGAGATCGAAATCACGGAAAGCCTGCTGTTGGAAAATACTGAAGAGACGCGGTGCACGATGAATGAAGTGAAGGCGCTGGGGGTCACGCTTGCGATTGATGATTTCGGCACGGGTTATTCTTCTTTGAGTTATCTCAGGCGCTTTGCCGTGGATCGCGTAAAAATCGACCAATCATTCGTGCGCGACTTGGGCGACGATCCCGACGACCTAGCTATCGTCAAAGCGATCATCGCGCTTGCGCGTTCGCTGAAGCTGAGCGTGATCGCCGAAGGCGTAGAAACAGAGGCGCAATTAGCTTTGCTGCGCGCCGAAACGTGCGACGATTATCAAGGCTATCTGTTCGCGCGCCCCATGGACGCCGAAAGTGTGACGCGCCTTCTGCCGCAGATCGCAGCAAGCTCCGCGCGACGTTCCGTGGCGATTTAACCTAGAAAAAGCAGTTAGCCACAGAGGGCACAGAGCAAATCAAGTGGTTTTACGCGGGCCGAGCACTCACCCTCAGGGTGAAGCAAGCATTCTGACGCTGTCGTGCTTTCCTCTGTGTTCTCTGTGACCTCTGTGGCAAGAACTGCCGTTTTTAAGTTTAAGCCGCTTCCCAATGCTGCAAAATCAATTGCAAGCTGCGCTTGCCGTTGAATTCGTTTACATCCAGTCGGTACACCGCTTTGATTTCATCGGGCAGCGGGTCAGCGCGGAAAAACATAATAGCGTCAAATTTTGTGCCATCGCGTTGGAGGCTGAGCTTGGTGTGTTTCTCGCCCACGATGCGCTGGCTGGCAACGCTGAAGCAGTCAACGAATAGCGGCTCAGGAAAGCCTTGACCCCAGACTTGCGTCGCTAAGGCCTGGGCGGTGTCGAGTTGCGCATCGGCTGCGGGCAGCGAGCCGTCGGTGTCGATACTGCGCGCGAGTTGCGCCGGGGTGAGCCATTCACCGGCGACGGTTTCAAAGGCGGATTCGAATTGCGCGAAATCGCACTCATCCAAGGTGAGACCCGCCGCCATTGCGTGGCCACCGAATTTTTTGAGCAAGCTCGGATGCCGCTTTGACACGAGGTCCAAGGCATCGCGTAAATGAAAACCGGTGATTGAGCGGCCAGAGCCTTTTAATTCACCTGCGCTGCCTTGGGCGAAGGCGATCACCGGGCGGTGATATTTTTCTTTGAGGCGCGAGGCGAGAATGCCGATTACACCTTGATGCCATGTCGGGTCGTACACACTTAAGGCCGTGTGTTCGCCTACTTCAATCTTATCCAGTTGCGCGAGCGCAGCTGCTTGCATATCCGCTTCGATTTCACGCCGTTCGCGATTTAATTCGTCCAGGCGAATTGCACAGGCGTGGGCGCGCGCATCCTCATCGGTGATGAGCAGCTCGATGCCGAGCGCCATATCGGTGAGACGGCCCGCAGCATTGAGCCTTGGCCCGAGTGTAAAACCCAAATCCCACGTTGCAGCGCGTTGCGGGTTGCGCCCTGCAACTTGGTATAAAGCGCGAATCCCCGCGCACGCTTGGCCGCCACGAATGCGTAGAAGTCCTTGGCGCACCATGATGCGATTGTTATCGTCGAGCCGCACCACATCGGCTACGGTGCCAAGCGCGACGATGTCCAACAGCTTGGCTAAATTTGGCTCGGTTTTGTGTGCAAACGCGCCACGGCGGCGCAGCTCTGCGCGTGTGGCCAGCATGACGTAAAACATCACGCCCACCCCGGCGAGATTTTTACTCGCAAATGCGCAGCCCGCCTGGTTCGGGTTTACGATCACCTCGGCAGCGGGCAAAGTCTGTGCAGGCAAGTGATGATCGGTGACGAAGACCTGCATGCCCAGGCGGTGCGCCTCGTCCACACCAGCATGACTGGCGATGCCGTTATCTACGGTGATGATGATGTCGGGTTTCATTTTCGAGGCTAGCTGCACGATCTCCGGCGTCAGCCCATAACCATACTCAAACCGATTCGGCACCAGATACTCGACCACCGCGCCGAATTGGCGCAAAGCGCGCAAGCCCACTGCACACGCGGTTGCGCCATCGGCATCGTAGTCAGCAACGATCAGCAAGCGTTTGCGCGCGGCAATCGCATCGGCTAGCGCTACTGCCATGGCTTCCGCATTTTTTAAACTGGGAATAGGCAGTAACGTGCTAAGTTCCGCCTCGATTTGCTGTGGGTCGGTGACGCCTCGCGCTGCGTAAATGCGCGCGAGCAAAGGCGCGAGACCGTGTTGCGTGAGACGTTCGTATT
>JAYVBU010000264.1:0-12383 GCA_043750335.1 Betaproteobacteria bacterium
GGGGACGGTTTTGTATTGTTCTTCTTTTTCTAAAACGCTTGCGCCGGGCATGCGCGTGGGTTGGGCAGTGCCGGGCTTATACCGGGATCAAGTCGCGCACCGCAAGTACGTGAGCAGCATGGCGACGGCTACGCTGCCGCAAATGGTGATTGCCGAATATCTAGCACTGGGCGGTTACGAGCGCCACTTGCGAAAAGTGCGCGCGATTTACGCGCAGCAATCGCAGCGCATGGCTGAGGCAATCGCGCGCAATTTTCCGCTGGGTACGCGCGTCACGCGCCCCAGCGGTGGCTTCGTGTTGTGGGTAGAGTTGCCGCAGACAGTAGATGCGCTGGTATTGCACCGCCTCGCTTTGGATAAGGGCATCAGCATCGCACCTGGGCCTTTATTTTCAGCCACCGGAAAATATCGTAATTTTATTCGACTGAGCTGCGCGCTGCCGTGGGATGAAAAACTCGACCGCGCACTGGCGACGTTGGGCGGCCTGGCAGAGGCCTTACGCGTATAAAAAATTGCCTATGGTTGATGTTCGATGTGGTACTTGGCGAGCTTGCGATAGAGCGTCATGCGCGACCAATTCATAGATTTCGCGGCCTGCGCTTTATTCCATTTTGTTTGTTTCAGGCAGGCCAGCAGTCGGTCACGCTCGGTGGGCTGGCTAAGTTGATAGCGTGAAAACAGGTTACGGAAAACAGGCGGCAGATCGCTCAACCCTATCGTGCCCTGGGGTGGGTCTATATAGACGCACTCGACCAGATTACGCAGCTCGCGCACATTACCCGGCCAGTCGTGTGCCATCATGCATTGCAGCAGGTGTGCATCGGGCATGCGTACTGTATGCAAGCAGCGCGCGCACAAGTCAGCGGCGATCTGCTCGAACAGCAACGGTATATCTTCAGGTCGGTCTTTCAGGTTGGGTAGGTCAATATGCGCTACATTCAAGCGGTAATATAAATCTGCACGAAATTGGCCGCAGGCAACCAAGCTCTCAATCGCGTGATTGGTTGCCGCCACAATCCGCACATCAACGGCCACCGCCTGCCGCCCGCCCACCGGCTGCACTTCGCGCGCTTCGATTACGCGCAGTAACTTTGATTGCGCGGTCAGGCTCATTTCTCCGATTTCATCTAAAAAAAGTGTGCCGCCGTCCGCTTCTAAAAAGTGGCCTTTCGTGGTGGCTGTAGCACCGGTAAACGCGCCGCGCGCGTGGCCAAACATGGCCGATTCCACCAAGCCATCGGGCAGCGCCGCGCAGTTAACTGCAACGAAACGCTGACTGCACCTGGGGCTCGCATCATGCAGGGCGCGCGCTACCCGCTCCTTACCTGTGCCGGTTTCGCCAGTAATCAATACAGATGCCCCAGACAAGGCGAGTTTATATAGGTAGTCGCGCAGGGCGACCATCGCGGGACTCACGCCGATGATTTGTTGGATTTGTTGAGCCGTATCTAACACGACAATCCCCCGAAAAATTTGAATCGTGACGTGCCTCAAAAAAGAAACACGGTCAAAAGCGTCGCGCGATTATTGTTTTTGGTTTTTGGGATTCTTATGGGCGTACGCGCTAAAACGATTGGCGCGCCTATTTGTAATGGGAATGTAAGCCTAAACTCATCTTCCAGCAATATGCCAAAAGGCTAGTCCAAAAGATAAACGGGCTTAACCCGGTATTAGCCCTTGCCAAGGTGTAACAACTGTAACGCTTGGCCTAGTCGAGTGCCCCTCTATCTGTCGCATCGTTACACATCCCCGCATCTAGAAACGCCTATAGACATAGGATAAGAAACACATTTTTTTGCTGTACTCATTTGGCATGATGCTTGCTCAATGTAGCAGCAGTGCGTGAGGAAGCGAGCGAACAATGGCCTTTGAAAAGCGTGGCATAACCGCAGAGGAAAGACCGTTGGCGAGCTACTCGAATTTTTTCGAGATAGGCCACAACGCGTATGAATTTCTGATCGATTTTGGACAGTTTCAACCGGAGTCCGCAAAGGTGTTGCTACACACACGGATTATTTTCGGCCCGATCCACGCGAAGGTGTTTGAAGGAATGCTGCACGAGTCGGTGCAGCGGTATGAGGCAGAGAATGGGGAAATCCCCAATCCGCCGCTTGCTCAGGATGTCAATCCGCACGATTAGCGCGCTTTGGAATGCCTGTCCGGGTGAATTAATTTTCTGGCAGTTTATAAAAGGGGAAAAAGTATGTATTCCACTGTCGGCTTTACGCTCAAAAGTATCCTTGGCGTCAGCATTAAATTCCGCTTCGTGTTCATGGCGGCGGCGGTAGCGCTTTTTATCGTGAGCGTTGCCAAGATGCGCGATACGCCAACCAACTTAATCCCAGAATTTTCCGACACCGTCGTCGAGATTCAAACCGAAGCACTGGGCTTGTCGGCGGCAGAGGTTGAGCAGTTGATCTCGGTGCCCTTAGAGGCTGATTTGCTGAATGGCTTGGCTTGGCTTGAGTCGATCCGATCCGACTCCATCCCCTCGCTTTCCACGATTTATCTGAAATTTGAACCCGGCACCGACGTCATGGCTGCGCGCCAAATGGTGCAAGAAAAACTCACCCAGGCGGCGGGCCTGCCTAATGTTTCCAAACCGCCGGTCATGCTGCAACCTGTTTCCTCCGCAAGCCGTGTATTGCAAATTGGGTTGAAGTCAAAAGACATCTCCTTGATTCAAATGTCGGTGCTTGCGCGCTGGAATGTTCGACCGCGCTTGATGGGTGTGCCTGGGGTTGCCAACGTGTCGATTTGGGGTTTACGTAACCGTCAGCTTCAAGTGCTGGTCAATCCGGAGCGCATCAGAGCGGCGGGCGTTACCTTGCACGATATTGTTTCCACGACTGGAAATTCGTTGTGGGTTTCCCCTTTGAGTTTTCTTGAAGCCTCCTCACCCGGAACCGGCGGATTTATCGACGGGCCTAATCAGCGACTAGGGGTGCGCCATGTGCTACCCATTGTGTCTCCGGAGGGGCTCTCTAATGTTGTGATCGAAGGCACTACTAAGCGCTTGGGAGAGGTCGCCCAAGTGGTGGAAAGTCATCAACCCCTGATTGGCGATGCCATCGTTGGTAATGAGGATGGACTCATGTTGGTGGTGGAGAAATTTCCATGGGCCAACACCCTGGAGGTGACGCGCAAGGTCGAAAGTGCGCTTGAAGATTTGCGTCCTGGCCTCAAGGGAATCGAAATGGATAGCAAGATTTTTCGCCCCGCTAGTTTTATTGAGCGCGCGGTGAGCAATCTCAAGTACGCCGCGCTCGCCAGTGGCGCATTGATTATCGTTGGCTTATTGGTGTTTTTTCTGGATGTGCGCGTGGCGCTGATTAGTGCGGTGGCCATTCTCACTTCGCTGATGCTCGCGTGGTTCGTACTGTATCTGCGCGGCGCGACAGTTGACGCCATGGTCTTCATGGGCCTTGCCATCGCGATTGGCGTAATCATTGATGATGCGATAGCGGATGTGCAGACTGTTCGGCATCGGATGGCCAACGCGCGCGCGCAGGGCACGACAGCTTGGGAACTCGTGGTTGATGCCGCCTCGCAAGTGCGAGTGCAGATGATGTTTGCGACCTTGATGCTCTTATTGTTGGTGCTGCCATTTTTCTTTATCGAAGGCGTTGCCGGCGCATTTTTAACGGTGACAGCGACCAGCTACGGCATCGCGCTGATTGCCTCATTAGTCGTCGCGATGACGCTGACCCCGGCGCTGTGCTTCTGGCTGCTCCCACGAACGGGTATCAAACGCCGCTCCCCCATCAGCCGGATGTTGGTCGATATGTGCATGAGATGGTCTTCTAAAATAGCGCACAAAACGCACGCGACCTACTATATCGCGGGTATAGCAATCGCAGCGATGGCGTTGGCTATCACCACGGTGACCTTGCCAGCTTTAGGCAATAAAGCGGCCTTACCCAAATTTCAAGAAACCGACCGACTGATCCGATGGGATGCAAAAGCCGGCACATCGCTGCCTGAAATGAGCCGCATCACCAAGCAAGTGTCACGCGACCTGAGTGCCACGCCCGGCGTACGCAACGTAGGCGGGCACGTCGGGCGCGCCACCACATCCGATCAAGTCGTAGGTGCTAACTCAGGTGAAATTTGGATCAGCCTCGATCCACAAGCGGACTATGTGAAAACACTCAGCGCTGTCGATGCTGTACTGCGCGGCTACCCCGGCTTGGAATACGACACGTCCACCTATGCCGAAGAGCGGATCGAGAAAGCGAGCGGTACGGACGAAGACAAAGTGGTCGTGCGGGTCTATGGTCAAGACGACAAAGTGCTCGCGAGCGAGGCCAAAAAGATAACCGATTTAATGGCGGGAGTAGCGGGGGCGCGCGAGATTGAAGTGCCGCGCCCCGTATTGGAGCCCACGATTGAAATACGCGTGGACTTGTCCCGCGCCCAGCAATACGGCATTAAACCGGGCGATGTGCGGCGGGCGGCGGCGACACTGTTGTCCGGGATTGAGGTGGGCAGTTTGTTCGAGGATAAAAAAGTCTTCGACGTGATCGTGTGGAGCGCGCCGGAGGTGCGGAGTAGCGTATCCGATGTTCGTAATCTCTTGCTGCAATCCCCCAGTGGTGCCTATCTGCGTTTGGGCGATGTGGCGGAGGTGCGTGTCACTTCGCAGCCTGCCGTTATCAAACGCGAATCGGTTGCGCGCTTTTTAGATATTGATATTGATGTGGACCCGGGCAAAACCCAAGCCGTTGCAGAAGAGGTCTCGTATCGGCTACAGGGGCATGCCTTTCCATCCGAATATCACGCAGAAGTATTCGATAACAACGCCAAATATGGTGGGCCGAATCACAGCGCCCTGGTCGCAGTTTTAGCATCGCTCGCGGGCCTCTTTTTGCTCTTGCAAGCGGCATTGCGTAGCTGGCGGCTGGCCAGCATCGTCTTGATTACCTTGCCAGTGGCTTTGCTGGGCGGTATCGCGGCGATTCTGATTGAGGGCGCGGACTTCAACCTAGGGGCCTTTGTCGGCTTGATTACGGTTGCTGGATTCGCCTTGCGTGCGGCGATCCAGCTATACACGCACTACCAGCATCTAGAGCGTGTTGAAGGGGTTGCTTTCGGCGCGGGCCTGGTTGCGCGCGGCACCTTGGACCGGGCCCAAGCGGTGCTGGCTTCCTCCTGGGTGATGGGTCTGGCCATTCTGCCTTTCTTGTTGATGCAAGGCCGCGCCGGACTTGAAATCGTCGGGCCGATGGCCCTGGTGATACTCGCAGGCCTAGGCACAACGTTTTTATTCATCTTGGTTGTGTTGCCTACCTTGTATCTGGCTTACGGCGAACACGCCGTGGCCGACGAAGATTTTGAAGCGCTACTAGAGCAACCACTCTATGTGTAACGCGCATCGCCTGTTTCAATTTTTTGCGCCAACCGCACGTTTAACGGAGGAAGTAGTCATGCAACAACCTATTTACTGGATGGCCCTATTGTTGGCGGCGGCATGGTTACCGCTCACTGGATGCGACAGTAACGCAAGCAAGGCAAAGGACGCGGCAGCGCCGACACCGGCCGCGACGATCAAGGCGACTGAAGAGGAAGGGGTCAGTCGCATCACCCTGACTGAAAAGGCGTTGCAACGCATCGGCATTCAAGTGGTGGAAGTGAAGGCAGCGAAGCAGGGCGTTGAAATGCCTTATAGCGCGCTGCTGTACGAGGCTTCAGGGAGCGAGTGGGTTTACACCAACCCGGAGCCGATGGTTTTCAAGCGTGCATCAGTCAAGGTCGAACGCATTGATGGCGACAGAATGATCCTGTCTAAAGGGCCACCCCAAGGCACTAAAGTGGTCACGGTGGGTGCGGCAGAGCTGTTCGGCGCAGAACTTGAAATTGGTCACTAGATAGCTGTCGGGGGGGAGGGTTAGATCATGATGCGATGGCTCGTTGGAAACAGTCTGCGGTTTCGTTTTGTGGTGCTTGCCATTGCTGCGGCCATGGTGGCATTCGGGATGGTTCGCTTGCGCCAAATGCCAGTAGATGTCTTCCCGGAGTTTGCCCCGCCTCGGGTCGAGATTCAAACCCCTTGCTTAGGTCTGACCCCGGAAGAAGTTGAAAATTTAGTGACCGTTCCCATCGAGCTGGCCCTGGCCGGTGTGGAGGGGCTATCCGTCATGCGCTCTAAATCGGTAGAGCAGCTCTCCTCCGTGCAATTGATATTTAAACCTGGCGCGAACGAGCTGGCCGCGCGTCAACGTGTGCAAGAGCGTGTCGATCTTGTCACGCCCTCCATTCCCACCTGGGCGAGTCCGCCGATTATGCTGCCGCCCCTATCCGCAACCAGCCGCACCATGAAGATCGGCATCTCGTCGCAAAAATTATCAACGATTGAGTTGTCGATGATCGCCTATTGGAAAGTGCGCCAAGCCTTACTGCGCGTACCCGGCGTGGCAAATGTACCGATATGGGGCGAGCGCATTCAAATGATGTCCGTTCAAGTCGATCCCGCGCGACTGAAGCAGAATGGCGTCACGCTTGAGCAGGTGATGGAAACCACGGCAGACACGATGGATTCGGGATTGCTGGCACATTCGCGCGGCGCATTTGTCGGCACAGGTGGTTTGATCGAGACCCCAAACCAACGCATGCATGTACGCCATGTGTTGCCCGTTGTTGAGCCAAAAGATTTAGCCCAAGTGTCCGTTGCGGGACATCACGGCAAGCCGCTGCGTCTAGGTGACGTGGCCATTGTCAAAGAAGCGCACCAACCTATGGTCGGCGATGGAATCGTGAACGGCGGCGTGGGCCTGCTCCTGATCGTAGAAAAATATCCCTGGGCTAACACCCTTGATGTCACCCGTGGCGTAGAGCAGGCATTGGCGACAATCAAACCGGGATTACCCGATGTCGATATTGACCACACCATCTTCCGGCCTGCGACCTTTATCGAAATATCCATGGAAAATCTGTCGCAGGCATTCCTGATTGGCTGCGTACTGGTGATCCTTGTGCTCATCGCGTTTTTGTACGAATGGCGCGTGGCTTTTATCAGTATCGTCTCCATTCCCCTATCGCTGATTGCCGCCGGGCTCGTGCTTTATTGGCAGGGAGCATCCATCAATACCATGGTGTTGGCAGGCTTCGTAATCGCGCTCGGTTCGGTGGTGGACGACGCAATTATAGATGTCGAAAACATTGTCCGGCGGCTGCGACAGCACCGCAGGGAGGGCAGCAGCAAGTCAACCGGGCGCATCATCCTGGAAGCGTCGTTAGAGGTTCGCCCCGCAATATTGCATGCGACATTGATCGCAGTAGCGGCCTTAATTCCCGTATTCTTTTTGGAAGGATTGTCCGGCGCGTTCTTCAAGCCACTGGCGGGCGCTTACGTACTTGCGCTCATGGCGTCGATGCTGGTTGCGTTGACTGTGACGGCGTGCTTGTCCTACATCCTACTTAAAAACGCACCCCTCACGCGGCGCGACTCACCCCTGGTGAGCTGGTGTCAACGCGGCTATAAGAACGTACTTTCCCCCATCTTGCGCGCACCGGCCAGTGCTTACGCCATCGTCGGGATAGTGGCGGTAACGGGGCTCGTCATAGCGCCCAAGCTTGGACAAGCATTGCTGCCCTCATTCAAGGAGCGGGATTTCTTGATGCATTGGGTAACCAAGCCGGGAACCTCTCACCCTGAGATGAACCGGATTAGCATCGCCGCCAGCAAAGAGCTACGGTCGATTCCAGGCGTACGTAATTTTGGCGCACATATCGGCCAAGCCCTCGTGATGGACGAGGTGGTCGGCGTCCACTTTGGCGAAAACTGGATCAGCATTGACCCCAACGTAAATTACGAGAGAACCTTGGCTAGGATTCAAGGCGTAGTCGATGGCTACCCCGGCCTGTACCGCGACGTGCAAACCTATCTTAAAGAGCGCATTCGCGAGGTGCTCACCGGCGCTCACGAGGCCGTCACCATACGCGTTTTTGGCTCCGATTTACGTGTGCTACGCCAGTCAGCAGAAAAAGTAGAGCAAGCCCTAAAAGGCACGCCGGGTTTAAAAGAGCTGCACGTTTCCTTGCAGACCGAGATCCCACAGCTGGATGTTCAGGTTGATTTAGAAAAAGCCAGTCAGCATGGCCTGAAACCCGGCGACGTGCGCCGCGCGGCCGGGGTGTTGGTCGCAGGAGAAGAGGTGGGCGATATCTTTCGCGGGGGCAAGGCTTACGACGTTTACGTGTGGGCCGTGCCCGAAATCCGCCGCAATAAAACCGACGTCGAAAACCTGCTGCTCGACACGCCGGATGGGCATCAAGTGCGGCTTGCCGACGTGGCATCGGTGCGCGTGGCGGCAACACCGAATGTCATCAAACGCGAAAACATGGAGCGCAGCATCGACATCGGCGGCAATCTCAACGGTACACGCGATCTTGCTAGCGTAGCAGCCGACGTGGAGGCCAGGCTAAAAACGGTGGCGTTTCCTTTGGGCTATCACCCGACCATGCTGGGCGAAAACGTGGAACGCGAAGCCGCGCAGAAAAAACTATACGGCTACATGGTGCTTGCGACCGCCATCATTATCCTGTTGCTGCATGCCGCATTTAAAAGTTGGAAGCTTGCCATCATGGCATTCGTGGCTTTCCCAACGGCCTTGGTGGGTGGCGTGATCGCGGCATATTTAGGGGATGGCATCGTATCGCTAGGCTCCCTGGTCGGATTCCTCACCGTACTGGGCATCGCCACGCGTAACGGCATCATGATGATTAGCCACTTCCAGCACCTAGAGCGATATGAAGGTGAAGTCTTTGGTCTGGAACTAGTCATGCGCGGCGCACGCGAGCGCTTAGCGCCGATCTTGATGACCGCACTTGCCGCCGGTCTGGCCCTGCTGCCTTTGGTTGTTGCGGGCAATATTGCGGGCCATGAAATTGAGTACCCGATGGCGGTGGTGATTCTCGGCGGCTTAGTCACCTCGACCTTGCTCAATCTGCTTGTGATCCCCGCGTTATACCTGCACTTCGGCGCGGGGATAGTGGGGTCCGCTGAGCGCCATTCCACAGGGTTTGCGAACGCTTAATTAACCTAAGGAGAGTGACATGACAAAAATGATACTAAGTACGTTGATTTTCTTGCTCGCGGGTAGCGCGCAAGCGGAGGGAAAATTTGACCAAGCGTCGATTCGCTTAGAGCAAAACGCCACGGACAAAGACGCCGAGATCGTATTTGAAGTCACCGGGGGAAGCGCTGGTCTAGCCGCTTTGAGAGTGGCCGCGCCAGACGGACGTATCGTCGCTGACTTTAAAGCGCAGGATTCAAAAATGGGTTTTCGTCATGTCAATTTGGAATCGCCAGAGCCAAAAAATGACGGCAGAATCCAAGCCGATTTTCCCGCAGGCGACTATACCTTCACCGGGAGCACGGTGACCGGCGCGAAGCTGAGCGGCAAAGCGCGGCTAAGCCATCAATTGCCTAGCGCAGCGGCGATTATCCAACCGCGCGCCGACGAAAAAGGCGTGCCAGTGAATGGGCTACGCATCAAATGGAATGCCGGAAAAAATCTAGCTGCTTGCCTAGTCTCAATCGAGCAAGAAGAAACCGACATCAAGCTGAATGCAAAATTATCCGGCAAAGCAACTACGTTTGCCGTGCCCGATGGTTTTTTGTTGCCGAAGACCGAATACAAGGTGGCGATTAGCACCGTATCCACGGATGGCAATGTAAGCAGTGTCGAAACCAGTTTTGAGACGGCAGGTAAATAATGAAAACGGAGCAAGCGTGTGCATCCCACTCTGCTTAAGCACCGAGGCTGGCTGCTACTCTGTCTCGCGCTGGCCTACCCTGTCTGCGCCGCAGCAGCCAGCAAAAACGAGCTCACCGAAATGAAACGCGCGATTGAAGCGTTGCAGGCCGAAAATCGCGCGCTGGCGAAACGCGTGGTGACGCTCGAAGCAGAAAAAGCTGCGCCGGACACGACACAAACAGCTTACGGGAGCGCGTCACAACGGGCCGAGAATCGAGATCAAGCGTATCTCGAACGCCGTGTCAAAGAATTGGAAATGGCTAAAATCGCACAAGAAGATGCGGTGCGTTCCATCATTAAAAGCAGTGTCTCGACCCTGGGTTCAAAAATAAATGAAGCGGTATCCATGGGCGGCGCACTTGAAATGATTGCGGGGCGCAGCAAGGATTTTAACGGCGTATCAAAAAGCTCAATCGGATTAAATACCGCCGAATTTGATTTTGAAATCCAGGCCAATGATTGGACTACGGGCAGCATTGTCTTGGAATACGTCGATGGAACCAATGCGGTTTTTTCAACCACATCGGGCGTTGATACCAGTGTGGATCGTATCAATCTCGACACCGCTTACGTGGTGATCGGCGATACGCAAAAATTCCCCGCTTACGTGAAAACGGGCCGCATGATTTTACCGTTTGGCACCTCAACCGGTGTGCATCGGGCAGACGTGCTCTCGATAGAAAGCCCGATGACCATCGAAGTATTTGAGTCACGCAAAAACGCGATTGGATTTGGCCTCGCTTTCCCTACCCCCGCGCTGACACCGCCCACCCCACCGGTTGCGCTGCCGCCAGTCAGGCCGCGCTTCGTCAACCCGCTCATCAGCGCCTTGAGCCCAACCTTGGGCTATGCGCCGCTACCAGTGCGGCCTAGCTCACCGAACTATGTCAACGCGCCGCCACCGCAGCCGCCATTTAATGCAGCCTTTTATTTTTACGATGGCAATGAAGCTAAATCCACGAGTGGCAAAACCAGTCCAGGCAAACACATCAACGCTACCTTGGGCTATCGCACCAAGGGCAATTGTGGTCGCGCCTATGACGAGCTACGCGAGTCTTGGCTTTGTCCGTGGACGATGGATGTTGACGTTGATTACAACAGCTCGATTTTCGATAGTCGATTTTTAGAAGCGGAATATCGGCATTTTCTACCTCGAATCGGGCGCATACCCGGCATGGCGGCGAGTGTGAAATCTACCTTGGGCCCTTTCTCGCTGGTGGGTGAATGGAATGGTGCCTTGAAGGCTGCGCGATTTACAGACGATCTTAGTAAACCAATCAACATCAAACCGACTGCGTGGCAAATCTCACTTGGCTATCAGCTTGATTGGAACCCCTGGGTGGAATCCATCGGCGCGCAAGGCAGCTTTCTCGCGCTCGGCTATTCAGAGAGCCGCGATCTGGCCGGTGTGTCGCGGGTGGTGGACAGCGTGACCAGCCGCGTCGGGTTTGTGCCCAAAAAACGCTTGCTCCTGACGGCGGGCGAGTGGGTGTTGGATGGCGTCAAGCTAGCCATCGAACATTCGCGAAATTGGGATTACACAATCAGTGAGGGCGGAACCGGCAAAACCGCGAACGGGCTTTTTACTACCCTGACTTATACGTGGTGAGATGCCAATGAAACCGAAATCTCGTCTAAGACAAAAGTCGATTAGGCCACCGTAAAAACGCGCAGTGTAATTTTTTTAAATTTGTACAACCCACTTGAGGAGTTAATCATGAAACTGACCCAGAAAAAATTTATTGAAGCGCGAGCTTCCACAGCATTTGTATCCACGTTGATTGTCGGTGCTATCTGCTTAAGCCTAACGAGTAGCGCTGCGGTAGCGCTTGAAAAGCCAGTGTGGGCCGCAGGGATTGAACCTAACGCAAAAGTCTTAGAGGAAATGGATCCGAAGGCGTTTGAACGTTCTGAAAACATTGACCACCCTTGGTGGCCTTTGAAACCGGGCATGCAGTGGATATTTGAAGGATTTGCAGAGGAAGATGGGAAGAAGGTGCCGCATCGCATCGTATTCACCGTCACTGATCTCACCAAAATGATTGGCGGCGTGCGTACCCGCGTGATTCTCGACGCCGACTACAGCAAAGGCAAACTGGCAGAGAAGGAGCTGACTTTCTTTGCACAAGATAAAGTCGGCAATGTCTGGCATCTCGGTCAATATCGCGAAATGTACGAGGATGAATTCTTAGGCGGTCGCGTGTGGAATGTCGGAAATCCTGAAGGAGCCAAAGCGGGAATCATGATGCCAGCCAATCCGAAAGAGGGCACGCCCAGCTACTCGGAAGGATTCGCACCCTCACCGTTTAACTGGACCGACCGCGGGCGGGTGTACAAAACCGGTCAAAAAGATAAGGTCAAGGCCGGCAGCTACGATGATGTCTTAATCATCGAAGAGTTTGATGGCGAGAGCAAACCGGACGCGTTTCAACTCAAGTACTACGCACGGGGCGTGGGCAATATCCGTATCGGATGGCGCGGCAAAAATGCAGTTGAGCGCGAAGAGTTGCAATTGGTCAAAGTGCATCAATTGGGCGCAAAAGAAATGGCAGAGGCGCGGGCAACGGCTTTGGATTTAGAAAAGCGCGCGTCGATGTACAACGCATTAGCGCCTGCGGAATAACA
>JAYVBU010000265.1:0-5709 GCA_043750335.1 Betaproteobacteria bacterium
GGCGCTTTTGCCAGAATGCCGGCCAGGATCGCTTCATCCGTGGTGATGGCGGCGACGCGCTTTTGACGCAGGGCAAGGAAGGCTTGCGGGTAGTCGTCAAACGACAGCACCGTGGCGCTGGGTGCGGCGCGCTTCACATTTTGTTCCGAGGTAGAACCCTTGGCGGTGGCGATGCGTTTGCCTTCTAAGTCTTTTAGACTTTTTAGCGCACCTTTAGGCGCGATAAATTTTTGCCCAGTTAAAAAATACGCGTAACTAAAATCGATTTGCTGCGCGCGTTCGGGGGTTTTTGTCATGGTGGCGGCGATGATGTCGATGTTACCGGAGGCCAATTGCGGAATGCGATTGGCTGAGGTGACAGGTTTTAACGCCAGCTTCACGCCGAGCTTATCGGCGATGGCGCGCACTATATCTACGTCATAGCCGACGATGCTGCGCGTTTGTGCATCGACATAGCCGAATGGCGGCAGGCTATCTTTGACGCCCGCTACTAATACGCCTTTGGCTTTGATGTTGGCGAGGGTATCGGCTTGGGCTGTACTTAGGCTCAGCACGGCAAGCGTGATGGCGGCTAGCCAGTGTTTGTAAGTTTGCATCATGTGGTTCCCTTTTCTATGCCCAGAAAGAACTATTCACCACGGAGTACACAGAGGAATGCCTCGCATTAAACGATTGAAAACGCCGTGTCCTCTGTGTACTCCGTGGTTCAATTTTCTACCAAAATAAACGCGCTCAATGCATCGGCGACAAAACTTGTTTCAAAAACTGTTTCGCGCGAGGGTGCGCCGGTTCCAGAAAAAACTTTTCTGGCGGGGCTTCTTCTACGATGCGACCTTGATCCATGAATACGACGCGGTGCGCGACTTCGCGGGCGAAACCCATTTCATGGGTGACCACCATCATGGTCATGCCGTCACGTGCCAGGTCTTGCATCACCGCGAGCACTTCGCCGATCATTTCTGGATCGAGCGCGGAGGTCGGTTCGTCGAATAGCAATATTTTGGGGCGCATGGCCAGCGCACGCGCAATCGCGACGCGCTGCTGCTGCCCGCCTGAGAGTTGATGCGGATAGGCGTCGCGTTTATCTGCGAGACCGACACGCTGCAAGAGCGTCTGGGCCTGTTGCTGTGCTTCGGCTTCTGCCAAGCGACGCACTTTCATTGGCGCAAGGGTGATGTTTTGCAACACCGAGAGGTGCGGATAAAGATTGAAATGCTGAAACACAAAGCCGACTTCTGCGCGCAGGCGATTAATATCGGTGGCGCGGGCAGAGAGGTCTTGGCCATCGACGATCAAGCGCCCTTGCTGAATCGGCTCCAAGCGGTTTACCGCGCGCACCAACGTCGATTTACCCGAACCGGATGGGCCGCACACCACCACCACCTCGCCCGGCATGACGCGCAGATTGATATCGTCCAACACATGCAAAGTGTTAAACCACTTGTGCACTTGCACAAAGCAGATCATCGGCTCGGGGGAATTTTGTTCGGGGGTGGACATGGTGGAAGTATAGCAGCGGGGGCGCTCTCCTCCCCGCTGGCCGAAAGGTGGACGCCATGCAGCGATTGCACTAACCTCAAACCGTAATGCATAACAACCCACCCATTTTCCTTGCGCGCCAACTCTCCAAAATCTATCGCATGGGCGAGGTGGAGGTACATGCCTTGCGCGGTATCGACCTGGAGCTGTATCGCGGCGAATTGGTTGTGCTGCTTGGGCCATCGGGTAGCGGCAAATCAACGTTGCTGAATATCTTGGGTGGGCTGGATGTACCCAGCAGCGGCGAGGTGCGCTATCTCGATCACACGCTCACGGGTGCTTCTGAAGCGACGCTCACACGCTTTCGGCGCGAGCATGTTGGTTTTGTATTTCAATTCTACAATCTGATTCCGAGTCTCACCGCGCGCGAAAATGTGGCGGTGGTGACTGAGATCGCCAGCGCGCCCATGCGCCCGGATGAGGCTTTGCGTTTGGTGGGCTTGGGCGAACGCTTGGATCATTTTCCCGCTCAATTATCTGGCGGCGAGCAGCAGCGCGTAGCCATCGCCCGCGCCGTGGCAAAAAATCCGGCTGTCCTGCTGTGCGACGAGCCCACCGGCGCACTCGACTCCAGCACCGGGGTATTGGTGCTGGAGGTATTGGAAAAGGTGAACCGCGAGCTCGGCACACTAACGGTGCTGATTACCCACAACGCAGGCATCGCTGCCATGGCGGATCGGGTGATTCGCTTGTCGGATGGGCACATCGCCGAGATGCATGGCAATGCGGTGAAAAAAGCAGCGCGAGCGTTGTCGTGGTGAAGCATGGGTTTCCCTAAGCGGCGGGGGACAATGCGCGCACTCGACCGAAAACTATTTCGCGATTTCTGGCTCTTGCGCGGCCAAGTATTGGGTATCGCGGCGGTGCTCATGGGCGGCGTGGCGACCTTGGTGATGTCGCTCTCCACTTACGATTCACTGGTCACAACCCGCGACCGTTTTTATCGCGAGTATCGCTTCGCCGAGGCGTTCGCCCACCTCAAACGCGCACCGGAGCCAGTGGCCGAGCGTCTGCGCGCCATTCCCGGAGTGGCGCATTTAGAAACGCGGGTGATCGCGGGCATAAAGCTGGAAGTCGCACATTTCACCGACCCCATCACGGGCCTGCTGCTCTCCGTGCCGGATAACGGCGCGCCGCTGCTGAATGCGCTGTACTTAAAACGCGGGCGCATGGCGCTGCCCTATAGCACGGACGAAGTGGTGCTCTCCGACACTTTCGCCGACGCGCATCGCATACAACCGGGCGATAAGCTGGCTGCCATCATCAACGGCAAGCGTCGGCAGTTGACGATTGTCGGCATCGCGGTATCGCCCGAATACGTTTATCAAATTGCGCCGGGCGCGATGTTCCCCGACTTTAAGCGTTATGGCGTGCTGTGGATGGGACGTCATGCCTTAGCCGCAGCGTATGACATGGCAGGCGCTTTTAATAACGTGACGCTGACGCTAAACCAGGGGGCGCAGACGCAAGATGTGATCGACCGCGTGGATGCGATCCTCGACACCTATGGCGGCACGGGCGCGTACGGACGCCGCGATCAATTTTCAAACCGCTTTATGCACGAGGAGTTAAAACAATTACAGACCACGGCGACGATTTTTCCCATCATCTTTTTGAGCGTGGCGGCCTTCTTGCTCAATGTAGTGGTGAGTCGCCTGATCGCCTTGCAACGGGAACAGATCGCGACGCTTAAAGCCTTTGGGTATAGCTATTACGCCATCGGCTGGCACTACATGAAATTAGTGCTGCTGATAATTTTGTTGGGCGTGGCGGCGGGTGTGGCCTTAGGCGCGTGGTTCGGGCAGGGGCTCTCCAATGTCTATATGGAGACGACCTTTCGCTTTCCCTATCTCGATTATCGAGTTGATGCGGCGGTGGTTCTGATCGCTTTGGCAGTCGCACTGGTAGCGGCGATAAGCGGGACGCTGTTCTCGGTTGCGCGCGCAGTACGCATGCCGCCCGCAATCGGCATGCGTCCGGAGCTACCGGTAATGTATCGCGCCACACTGGCAGAGCGCATCGGTTTTCAGCGTTGGCTTAAAGCTCCGACGCGCATGATTTTGCGCCACATCGAGCGCCGCCCGATCAAATCGCTGCTGACCGTAGCAGGCATTGCCTGCGCCTGTGCCTTGATGATGGTGGGCAATTATCAAAAAGGCGCGATCGACTTCATGGTGGATGTGCAGTTTCGCCAAGCAGCGCGCGAGGACTTAGCATTAACCTTTAACGAGCCTACTTCGAGCCGCGCCTTGCATGAGCTGGCCGCCTTGCCAGGCGTGAATCAGGTCGAGGGCTTTCGTGATGTGGCGGCGATTCTGCGACATCAACAATACCGCTATCGCACCACCGTGTATGGCATCGCCCCTGCGGGGCAATTGCATCGCTCGCTGGATATTCGCCTGCAAGCTATTCATGTGCCGCCGCATGGCGTGGTGCTCACCGAATATTTAGCCCACAATATTTTGCATGTGAAAGTAGGCGATACGCTCACGCTGGAGGTGCAGGAAGGCAAGCGCAGAACCGTGCAAGTGCCGGTGCTGGGCATCACCCAACAATATTTGGGCGTGTCGGCTTATATGCAACAAGACTCGCTCAATGCGCTACTGCGCGAGGGGGATGTCGTGTCAGGTGCGTATCTGGCAATTACGCCGGGCGAAGAAAAATCCGTGTACGAACAATTGCGTCAACGCCCCCAAGTGCTGGGCCTGATCGCCAACGCCGCTGCTATTCAGAGTTTCTACGCCACCATCGGCGAATTCGTTTTATTTTATAACATGGTTGCGACCTTGCTCGCCGCCAGCATCGGCTTTGGCGTGGTGTATAACAGCGCGCGCGTTGCACTCTCGGAGCGGGGACGCGAGTTGGCCAGCCTGCGCGTACTAGGCTTCACCCAAGGCGAGATCGCCTATATCCTGCTGGGTGAGCTGGGCTTGCTGGCTTTGGCCGCCATCCCGCTTGGTTTTGTATTAGGCGTGGGATTGGTTAGCATTTTGGTGCAAGCTTTCGAGAGCGATCTCTACCGCCTGCCGTTGATATTGAACCCGAGCAACTATGCGCTGGGGGCAACCGTGGTAATAATCTCAGCACTCGTATCGGGCTGGCTGATGTGGCGACGGCTCGGGCAGTTGGATTTAGTGGCGGTGCTGAAGACTCGGGAATAGGGTTACCGCCCTTGCACCAGCGCGCAACATCCACATAGTAGTGCGAGATTTTTGTGA
Source organism: Betaproteobacteria bacterium (assembly GCA_043750335.1). Classification (GTDB taxonomy): domain Bacteria; phylum Pseudomonadota; class Gammaproteobacteria; order Burkholderiales; family Thiobacteraceae; genus RBG-16-58-11. Next base: position 4,758 of record JAYVBU010000265.1, read on the forward strand.
AAGATTTTTTTGTTAAACATTAAGGAATAAATTTCGTCATGCAATTGCGCGCGCACATCGGCATCACGCTCTTGGGCTTAACACTCGTGGGGGGGCTGGTCTATGGCTTTTTGCCGCGCGCGACGCCGGTGGATGTTACCGCCGCAACAAAAGGCCCGCTCGCCGTCAGCATTGAAGAAGAAGGCAAGACACGCGTCCGCGATCGTTATGTCGTCTCCGCGCCCCTATCCGGTTACGCTCGGCGTATTGATCTGCGCGTAGGCGATGCTATCAAGCGTGGTCAGGTATTGGTCGAGATAGAGCCCGCACGCTCGGAGGCGCTTGACCCACGCTCACGTATGCAAGCCCATGCGCAAGTGAATGCCGTTCAGGCTGCGGTTGCCGCCGCACAAGAAAACGCGCGCGCAGCAGCCGCCCAAGCCGATCTAGCGCGGCAAGCTTTGCAGCGCAACGAATCTTTGCGCGCCGCCAACTTTATTTCCGCGCTCGCCCTCGATCAGTCGCGCGCTGAAGTCAAGCGTACCCAAGCCGCGCAATCGGCGGCAGAGCATGCCATTGATGTTGCCCGCTTCCAGCTCGACACCGCGCGCGCAGCGCTCGCCAATACCGGCACACTCTCCGCCCACAAATCAGCCGAAACCTTGAGCGTGCGCGCCCCGGTCGATGCCCACGTATTGAAATTAACGCACGAGAGCGAGGGCATGGTGCAGGCGGGCCTGTCTTTGATCGAGATTGGCAACCCCGACACCTTAGAAGTGGAAGTGGAAGTGCTTTCAACGCATGCGGTGCAAATCCTGCCCGGCGCTAAAGTGCGCTTGGATCGTTGGGGGGGCGATCAAACCCTATTCGGCGCGGTGCGCATGATCGAGCCTGCCGGGTTTACCAAAGTCTCCGCACTCGGCGTAGAAGAACAGCGTGTGCGCGTAATCGCCGACATCACTTCGCCGCGCGA
>JAYVBU010000266.1:0-2559 GCA_043750335.1 Betaproteobacteria bacterium
CGCATGTGCGCTTGAAACAGTGAATGCTGGCCGCCATCGGTGAGATTGGGATTGTTGGTATCGGCGAGTGGTGCGTCCCGCAGCGCGGCTTTGTTGAAAACGATGAAGTGATTATGCAGCATGCGAATGCTCGGCACACCGGGCGAAGTCAGCGGCCAAGTCGCATCCAGGCTCGCTTCGCCGGTGAGTACCAAGGTCTGCTCCGGGTCAGGATAGCGCTCCAACATATAATCGAAGATGACCTGATTCATGCGGTTCCACACATGCTTTACCTGATCCGGTACCTGGGTGCGGCGCACTGGGCGGCCTAAGGGGTCGAGAATATGCTGCGAAGTGTTGTAGATAATTGACGTGTCGAATTCGTTGCTGTGGCCGAGCGCCTTGCGATAGAGCAACAAACCTTCAGGGTTTTGCAGCAGGCCATTGTTATGCGATAAGTCGTTGAGATTCTCCGTGCTGTTGAAGAATTCATTCGGCTTCATGCCTTCTGGCACATCAAGCGGAATCGGGCGAAAAGGGGTGACGATCTCTCTGGGGCCGGACAACATGGGCGCGATACCTCGAAATGTTTACGCTGCGCGCAATTGAAAACTAGCCATTGCGCGCCCTGGGTGGTTTGAGTCGAGTATGGTATAGGAAGCAGTGGGGTAGGTGAACTGTGGCAGCGCTTAAAAAACACGTTCAGGAGTGGATTTGTCAGCCGATAAAACAGAAACAGTAGTGTTAGTGCATGGCCTGTGGATGAGTGGCTGGGTGATGGCATGCTTGGGCTGGCGCTTGCGGCGCGCGGGTTTTCAGACAGTGGCTTTTTCATATCCTACGGTGCGCGCCACACTGGACGACAATGCGCTGCGCTTGGCAGGTTTTGTCGCTAGCTTGGATGCGGCGCGCATTCATTTCATCGGGCACAGCCTAGGCGGGTTGGTGCTGCTACAAATGCTGTCAACGCATCCTGACTTGCGGGTCGGGCGCGTGGTGCTGGCAGGCTGTCCGGCCCGTGCCAGTATTGTGGCCAGAAAACTTGCGCGTAGTGCGTTGGGGCGACGTTTAATTGGGCGCAGCATAGTGCAGTGGTTGGCCCTGCCGCCGCAGACAGCGCCCAGCTGCGAGCTGGGGATAATCGCCGGTTGCAAGCCTCACGGCATGGGCAGATTTATCGGCGGGATGGCCCAAGCCAACGATGGTGCGGTGATGGTCGAGGAGACGCGCTTGCCCGGCGCAAGCGATATGATTGTGCTCAATCTGAGCCACTCCGGCATGTTGTTATCGGCCCAGCTTGCGCGGCAAGCCTGCCTATTTTTATGGCAGGGCCACTTTTTGCACGATAGGGAATAAATTGACCATACGCTTTCAGAAACTTGCTCTGGCACTGGGCTGCGCCGCCTACCTCGGCGGCTGCACAAATGTGGCCTACTACGCGCAAGCGGTGGGCGGGCAACTAGATATTTTGCGCCGCACTGTACCGATCAGCGACATTGTGGCTGACCCCAACGTCGATCAAAAATTAAAGCGCGCGCTAGATAAAGCCGTACAACTGCGCGAATTCGCCAGCCGCGAATTAGGCCTGCCAGAAAATCAAAGCTATATGCGTTACGCTGATCTGGAGCGCCCCTATGTAGTGTGGAATGTATTCGCCACACCAGCGCTGTCGGTCGAGCCCAAGCAATCGTGTTTTTTGGGAGCGGGCTGCGTCACCTATCGCGGCTTTTTTTCACAAGCCGAAGCCGAAGCCCACGCTGAAGCCCTAAGGGCGGAAAATTTTGACGTGTATGTAGGAGGCGTCCCCGCCTATTCCACACTGGGCTGGTTTAGCGACCCGGTGCTGAACACCTTCGTGCGCTATCCCGAAACTGATCTCGCGCGGCTGATATTTCACGAGCTGGCGCATCAAGTTGTGTATGTGAATGACGACACGGCATTTAATGAATCGTTCGCCACAACCGTGGAGATTGAAGGCGTAAGGCGCTGGCTTCTCAGCCATGGCTCGGATGAGCAGCGCGCGACATTCGTTGCGGCACAGGCGCGGCGCGCGGCTTTTACCGAGACCGTGAGCGGCAAGCGCAAACAGTTGCAGGCATTGTTCGCGTCCAGCGTAAGCGATGCCGAAAAACGCGCGGGCAAGGCGCGCATTTTTGCCGCACTGCGGGTCGATCTATCCCAGCTAAAAATCGCGACCACGGGTAAGAGTACCTTGGATCAATGGCTCGATCAGGAACTCAACAACGCACACTTGGCTTCGTTCTCCACCTACACGCAACTGGTTCCCGCGTTCCAAGCGCTACTCAAACAGCAGCAGGGAGATATGGCAAAATTTTACGCAGCAGCAAAAGAAATCGGCCAACTGCCGCCCCCCGAGCGCGCGGGCGTGTTGCAGACGCCAGTTAAAAACATCGCGCAAAGATGAGGCGGGGAGCGATTAAAGCTGCCGATTAAAGCGTCTGTCAGCCAGCAGCGCTGCCTGCCTACGGCTGAGCTTTCATGTAGGCGCAGCCCCAAGCATTACTTAAGCAGTTGTCCCGTAGGCTTGATTGTATGCAGCCAAAGCCTGGGCTACTTGCT
>JAYVBU010000267.1:0-5686 GCA_043750335.1 Betaproteobacteria bacterium
CCGGTGCCGAGCAAGATGACTTCTGCATCCAGTGCAGCCAACTGTGCAAAATGTGTCTCGGTCAGCGCTTCCAAACTGCGCGGTTCCCAGTCATCTATCAGCGTATTTGGCAGCACGATCAAGCTCTTTTCATAACGATCCTGGTTCACCATCACATAGCCTGCGCCGTAGCTCGTAAACAGATTTTGGCCGGGGGATCGGGATAAATGAAGTTTCATGGGATGCTTCGTTGCGACACGGTGGGTGGTGCTGTAAGATTATAACTTTTTTGAACTTTTAGCTAAATTTCTATTTGGTAGATGGTAGCCTATTTATGGAAGCGTTCTCAAGAATCAAGCGGCTTCCGCCCTACGTGTTCAACATCACCGGCGAGCTTAAGGCGGCAGCGCGCAAACGCGGTGAAGACATCATTGATTTCGGCATGGGCAACCCCGACCAGCCGACACCGCAACACATTGTCGATAAATTGATCGAATCCGCCAAGCGCGGCGACACCCATCGTTACTCCGTCTCTAAAGGCATTCCCCGTCTGCGGCGCGCGATTTCGACTTGGTATAAAAATCGTTACGACGTCGATATCAATCCCGATACCGAAGCCATTGTCACCATCGGCTCGAAAGAGGGCATCGCGCATTTAGCGTTGGCTACACTTGATCGGGGCGATATCGTTCTGGTGCCGAATCCGAGTTACCCGATTCACATTTATGGCCCGGTGATCGCGGGCGCGGATATACATCACATCCCCATGAAATCCGGCATCGACTTTTTCGATGAGCTGGAGAAGGCGATCAAGACTTCCTTCCCCAAGCCGAAGATGCTGATTTTAAATTTCCCCAGCAATCCGACCACGCAGTGCGTGGACTTGCCTTTCTTTGAAAAAGTCGTCGCGATCTGCCAGGAGCACGGCATTTTGATCGTGCATGACATCGCCTATGCCGACATCGTTTTCGATGGATATAAAGCGCCGTCGATCTTGCAAGTACCGGGCGCGAAGGATATCGCCGTAGAATTTTTCACGCTATCCAAGAGCTACAACATGCCTGGCTGGCGTGTAGGCTTTATGGTGGGGAATAAGGATTTGGTTGCAGCGCTGGCGCGCATTAAAAGCTATCACGACTACGGCACGTTTACGCCGATCCAGGTCGCCTCGATCCTGGCATTGGAAGGCCCGCAAGACTGTGTCGAAGATATTCGCTTGATGTACCAAACGCGGCGCGATGTGCTGTGCAAGGGTTTGGCTTCGATTAATTGGAAAATTGAAATTCCCAAGGCTACGATGTTTATTTGGGCCCCGATACCCGAGCCCTATAAAGCCATGGGCTCGCTTGAATTCTCCAAAAAAGTTTTGCTTGATGCCAAAGTGGCTATTTCACCTGGTGTCGGCTTCGGCGATTTCGGCGACGATCATGTGCGTTTTTCGCTGATCGAAAACGAATCGCGCACCCGCCAGGCGATTCGCGGCTTGAAGGATATGTTCAAGAAAGACGGACTGTTGTAAAAACTTCACCACGGAGTACGCAGAGAACACGGAGTTTTTATATGTTTTACTCCGTGATCTCTGTGTACTCCGCGGCAAAAAAATTTTAGAAAGATATTATGAAACCCATCAATGTTGGTCTGCTGGGCCTCGGCACCGTCGGCGGCGGTACGCTTACTGTGTTGCGCCGCAATCAGGCGGAAATCACCCGCCGCGCCGGGCGCGCGATATTGGTCAAGATGGCCGCCGTGCGTGATTTAGATAAAGCACAAAAATTATATGCAGGCGACGATATCCACATTACGACTGATCCTTTAGCCGTGGTAGATAACCCCGACATTGATATCATCGTAGAAATGATCGGTGGTATCGATCAAGCAAAAGCGTTAGTGCTCAAAGCAATTGCGAATGGCAAGCATGTCGTCACCGCCAACAAGGCGCTGCTCGCCATGCATGGCAATGAAATTTTCGCCGCCGCGCAAGCTAAGGGCGTGATGGTCGCATTTGAAGCAGCAGTGGCGGGGGGCATACCCATCATCAAAGCGGTGCGCGAAGGTTTAAGTGCCAATCGCATTGAATGGGTGGCGGGCATTATTAACGGCACCACGAATTTTATTTTGACCGAAATGCGCGACAAAGGCTTGGCCTTTGAGACCGTACTGGCCGAGGCGCAGCGCCTGGGTTATGCCGAAGCCGACCCCACTTTTGATATCGAAGGCGTGGACGCCGCGCACAAGCTCACCATTCTGGCGGCCATTGCCTTTGGCGTGCCGATGCAATTTGATAAGGCTTACACCGAGGGCATTTCCAAGCTCACCAAAGAAGACATTCAGTATGCCGAGGAATTGGGCTATCGCATCAAGCTACTCGGCATTACCAAACGCGTCGCTAGCGGCATTGAGTTGCGCGTACATCCCACCTTGATCCCGACCAAGCGTTTGATCGCCAATGTAGAAGGCGTGATGAACGCTGTATTGGTAAAGGGAGACGCCGTAGGCGCAACCTTGTATTACGGTCGCGGCGCGGGTGCGGAGCCCACCGCTTCCGCAGTCGTGGCCGATTTGGTCGATGTCACGCGCATGCACACCGCCGACCCGGAGCATCGCGTACCGCATCTTGCCTTCCAGCCTGATGCCTTGTCTGATGAACCGATTCTACCCATGAGCGAAGTACGCACTGCGTATTATTTACGCATGCGTGCATTCGACCAGCCCGGTGTATTGGCCGATATCACGCGTATCCTGGCCGATATGGAAATCTCCATTGACGCCATGATTCAAAAAGAACCGGATGAAGGCCAAGCGTTGGTGGACATCATTATTCTCACCCATGTGACAGTGGAAAAAAACGTCAATCAAGCCATCGGTAAAATTGAATCACTCTCCACGATCTCGGGCATGGTCACCAAGCTGCGCTTGGAAGCGTTGGGTTAATCATGCGTTACATTTCCACACGCGGCGAGTCGCCGCCGCAAAGTTTTCTGCAAATTTTGTTGGGCGGTCTCGCACCGGATGGCGGCTTGTATTTACCGGAGTCCTATCCGCAGATTTCCTTGGACGAACTCAAGACTTGGCAGCAGTTTAATTACCGCGAATTGGCGTTCGCCGTGCTGTCAAAATTCGCGACGGATATTCCCACCGCAGACTTACATGCAATTATTGATAAGACCTATACCGCCGAGGTGTATTGCAATACGCGGCCTGGTGAGAATGCAGAAGACATTGCCCCAGTACGTACGCTAGCGCCGGGCCTGCATGTTTTGGCACTCTCCAACGGCCCGACGCTGGCGTTTAAAGACATGGCGATGCAATTACTCGGCAATTTATTCGAGTACGCATTGGCACAGCATCATGAGTCGATCAACATTCTCGGCGCGACCTCGGGCGACACCGGTTCGGCAGCCGAATATGCCATGCGCGGTAAGCGCGGCGTGCGCGTCTTTATGCTCTCGCCCCACGGCAAAATGAGTGCGTTTCAACGCGCGCAAATGTATTCGCTGCAAGACCCCAATATTCATAACCTCGCTGTACGCGGCGTGTTCGACGATTGCCAAGACATCGTTAAAGCCGTCTCCAACGATTTGGAGTTCAAAGCTAAATATAAAATTGGTGCGGTCAACTCCATCAACTGGGGGCGTATCACTGCCCAGATCGTGTACTACTTCAAAGCTTATTTAGCCGTGGTGAAAGAAGTCGGCGAGCAAGTTTCCTTTTCAGTGCCTTCCGGAAACTTCGGGAATGTCTGCGCCGGTCACATCGCGCGCATGATGGGTTTGCCGATCCGGAAATTGATCGTAGCAACGAATGAAAACGATGTGCTGGACGAGTTTTTCAAAACCGGCCACTACACGCCGCGTCCCCAAACTCGGCACACCTCCAGCCCTTCTATGGATATTTCCAAGGCTTCTAACTTCGAGCGCTTCGTGTTCGATGTTGTGGGACGCGATGCCACAAAAGTGCGCGAGCTATGGCGCAAAGTGGACAAGGGGCAAGGCATTGGTCTTAGCGGTGACTATTTTGAGCAGGTGAAAAAATTTGGTTTTGTCTCCGGCGTCAGTAGTCATGCAGATCGGATGCATACCATCCGCGAGGTGTATGAGCGTTATGGACAAATGATCGACACCCATACCGCCGATGGTTTTAAAGTCGGATGGGAATACCGCGAAGCCAACGTACCGCTGATCTGCCTGGAAACAGCTCTACCCGCCAAGTTCGAAGAAGCGATTCACGAGGCGCTGGGCCGCAATCCAGAGCGGCCAGCAGGTTTAGAAAATATCGAAAGCCTGCCGCAACGCGTCGAGGTGGTGGATGTCGATGTGGATGCTGTGAAGCGCTATGTGCTTATGCATACGGCGGATTGAACGCTAATTCGGCTTTACTGCGCGCAGCACAAATGTCGTGTCACCAATGACGTTGTAAAAACAATTCACCGCGAGTCGTACATCGTCTGCCGACATCTCTCCGCTGTTAATTTTGGTGTCCCACGGCTCCAAAATCGTGACGTCAGTTTTCTCGATTACAAAATCCACGCCTAGATAGAGGCCGAGCGGCGTAGTCGATGCGCCCGCCTCGATGCTTTGCCGATTTAACGATTGATCGAACATGCTCAAGCCCATGCCGGTGATAGCGCGTACATGGGTCGGGTCGGCGAGAAAATTATCGCTGCGCGGATGGGGCACGATGATGGTGACCCGCGCATCTGGTTTGCATACGCGATACAGTTCTTTGACAATTGTAAGATACGTGTCGGTAGCCGCGCCCAGATGTTCCAGCACATGGCTCATGAAAATTTCATGCACCGAATTATCAACCCAGGGCCAGGGAAAAATTTCCAGGTTGACTACCTGGTCGGGTTTACATGCTGGTTGCGAATCCACATTCCAGAAGTTATCCAGTTTGTGGTTGCCGCATCCCAGGTTGAGACGGAGCGTCATTTAAATGGCCTCATGGCGAATGTGAAACGTGAACCTTTTCAAAGTATAGCCGCGCTTGAATCTGCGTGACCAAATCTGATTTTAAACTGAAAATAGCGTTCCTAAAGTTTTCGGCGGGGGTGTGGTGATAAGCAAACGAGCGGGTTCACTCAATCCAGGTGTGCGTAAGCGTGAGGTATGGGCTTGGGCGATGTACGACTTCGCCAACTCGGGCTACACCACGGTTGTGATTACGGCTATCTACAGCGCTTATTTTGTCGCAGTCGTGGCGGGTAAAGCCGTGTGGGCCAGCTTCGCGTGGAGTGCGGCGCTGGCCGTATCGTATCTGGGCATCATGCTGACAGCGCCTATTCTGGGTGCCTACGCCGATATGCACGGCGCAAAAAAGCGGCTACTTGCTTTGACGACTTTTGGCTGCGTTCTGGGCACGGCCGCCCTCGCGATTCCCGGCCCTGGCGATATCGTCATGGCAGTCATTTTTATCGTAATCAGTAATTTTTTCTTTGGCAGTGGCGAAAATTTAATTGCCGGTTTTCTCCCCGAGTTGGCACGGGGTCGCGCTATGGGACGCGTGTCAGGTTGGGGCTGGGGCTTAGGGTATTTGGGCGGCATCGTCTCGCTCGGCGTATCGCTGGCCTACATCAGCCACGTACAAAAAACTGAGGGAGGCACAGTCGAATTTGTGCCTGGCGTTCTGTTGATTACGGCAAGCCTTTTTGCGTTGTTCTCTTTGCCGACGTTTTTGATTTTGCGTGAGCGGACAATACAGCGCTCAT
>JAYVBU010000268.1:0-2547 GCA_043750335.1 Betaproteobacteria bacterium
AGGTCTTCGGGCATGGGCGCGCGCTGTGCTTTATACGCGGGGTAGAGATCATCGCGGAAGGTCTTGCCTTTAGCATCAAACACGCAAGCGATATAATCGGCAGGAACGTCTTTACGCAGCCGTTTTAACATATTCAGCACACCGTAGATCGCGCCCGTGGGTTCGTTCTGGGGGTTGCGTAAATCCGGTAGCGCATGAAACGCGCGATACAGGTAGGATGATCCATCGACTAACAGCAAGGTTTTCATTGGGAGCGGACTCGTGAAAGAAAAACTACCTAAGATGATTGGGGCCGAAGCATCGCAGCAGGCGTACTCGGCGCGCGAAGCGTGGCGCGTGTTTGAGATTATGGCAGAATTTGTAGAGGCGACCGAACGCTTAGCGCCGATTAGCCCGGCCGTGTCGATTTTCGGCAGTGCGCGCACCGCACCCGACAACAAATACTATTTGCTCACCGAGCAAATCGCACGCTTGCTCTCCGATGCGGGATTTTCGGTGATCTCCGGCGGGGGGCCGGGCATCATGGAGGCAGCGAACAAGGGCGCATATTTTGGCGCCTCGCCCAGCGTCGGCCTCAACATCCAGTTGCCGCACGAGCAGAATAACAATCCCTTCCAAGACATCTCGCAAACCTTTAATCACTTTTTTGCACGCAAGGTGATGTTCGTCAAATTCGCCTCGGCCTATGTGGTGATGCCGGGCGGTTTCGGCACCATGGATGAAGTCATGGAAGCGCTGACCCTAGTGCAAACCGGCAAGACGCGCAAAATTCCCATTATCCTAGTGCATGAGCCATTCTGGCGCGGGCTGGTGGCGTGGTTTAAGGACACCCTGGTGCATGAAGGCATGGTTGCTCCCGAAGATATGGACCTGATTCAAGTCATCAACGACCCTAAAGATGTGGTGAATGCGATCTTCAAACACTACGAGACGCGCGGCTTCGAGCCGACCGCAGCGGAACGCGAGATTCAGTTGAATTTGTAAGCTTAGTTACAAACGGCCAATGCTCGCCCCTGTATAATTGCCGTGCTCTATTTGAGGAATGGTCATGCCCCGCACTATTTATTTATTATTGTTGTCCCTAATTCCGCTACTGACGCAGCCCGCCATGGCGGAAGAAAGCGCATCACCCGCCGCCCAAGTCGCGTCTGAGCCACTGCCCAATTTAATGCCGGGGCCGACGCTAAAACCAAAAGTTACCCGCACCAAACGCGGCGCGGATAAGGCAGAAGAGTTTCGTATCGGCGGCAAATTTTATATGGTTAAAATCAGCCCCAAACAAGGCAAGGCTTACTATCTGGTGGATGAAAAAGGAAATGGCAGCTTCGCTCGCTCGGATCTAGCCAATACCGAAAAACAAGTGCCGCCATGGGTGATGAGTCAGTTTTATTGCCCCAACTATTAAAGTCCCAACTATATAAAGTAAAGGATACGCCATGCGTCGCACCCTAAGCCTTACATTGCTGCTGCTTTTGCCCCTGCTGGCACAACCCCTGCTCGCGCAAACGGGGGCGAAATTACCGCCCGGTCTGCAACCCATACCCGAGCCCCCTCCGCCGCCACCGGGCTATGACTTGAGCCCGGCATTGGAGCCTGAAGTTACCATCACCACGCGCGGCGAAGACAAGGCTGAAGAGTTTCGCGTTGGCGGTAAGCTCTACATGATTAAAATCACGCCCAAATACGGCGCGCCCTACTACCTAGTTGACGAAAAAGGCAGCGGCAGCTTCACGCGCATGGATAACCACGATGCCGGTTTACGCGTACCGCAATGGGTGTTGTTTAAGTTTTGAAGTATTACGCGCCGGGCACAAGCCCGGTCGCTTAGCCTAAGTATCCCGAATGTCTGTTTACACCACCGTCACCGAAGCGGATCTGACAAAGTGGCTTAAAAGCTACTCTTTAGGCGCATTGATCGAGCTTAAAGGCATCGCCTCCGGCATCGAGAACACCAACTACTTTGTCACCACCAGCCATGGCCGCTATGTGCTGACCTTGTTTGAAAAACTCAAGGCCGAAGACCTGCCTTACTACATCAACCTGATGGCGCATTTGGCGCGGCACGGCATCCCCTGCCCAAGCCCGATCGCCAATCTGGAAAACGGCTACCTGAATCAACTCAACGGCAAGCCTGCTTGCATGGTGAGCTGCCTCAAAGGTGCGTCGCTCACTGCGCCCAATGCCGCTCACTGCGCCCAAGTCGGCGAGATGCTAGCCAATATGCACTTGGCAGGGAAAAGTTATGCGGTACAAATGCCCAACCCGCGCGGCCCCGCTTGGTGGCGCGTGACTGCGCCGGATGTCATGCCGAAGCTCGCTGTCAATGATGCTGCGCTTTTGAAAGAAGAGATCCGCTTTCAAGGGCTGTACCGCCACCAAGATTTACCGCGCGGCGTGATTCACGCAGACTTATTTCGCGACAATGTGCTGTTCGATGGCGACACCCTGTCCGGCGTAATTGATTTTTACTACGCTTGCAACGATGCCTGGCTGTATGACTTAGCCATCACCGTCAACGATTGGTGTGTGAGCGATCACGGCGTAATC
>JAYVBU010000269.1:0-5644 GCA_043750335.1 Betaproteobacteria bacterium
AGATCGGTCGCCAGCACCGCACCCTGCGAGCTGGATGAGAATAATTTTGCAGTCGTTTTCGTACGCTGTAACAGGGCATCTTCGCTGGATTGTTTTAAAACATTCAAGCCGCTCCAAATGAGGACGACGAGCAGGACCGCCTGAATCGCCACTACGCCTAGAATAATTTTCCAACGAAACGACATGGTTATTTCACCTCAAGCGGGAGGCTCAATTTGCGCACGATGTTATATTCCGCGTCATCCGCCTTATCCAGCGCCTTGATATTGACCGCCTTGAGTAACGCTTGTCCTTGTGCATCCTGCCCCATTGCTATCATGGCTTTTTGTAGCTTGGCCACGGTCGCGGCGGGCACGCGCGGGTGCGCGAAAAAAGGAAAAGGGGGTAAATCGTCTGACTGCCACAGCAGGGTGAGCTGATCGCGAATGTCTGCATCCAATGCGCCAAATGTACGCGCCTCGCCCCCTCCCGCCACAAACAGTCCCTTGGCAACTGACCGGTAAACCGAGTCGATGGACACCACGTACTGCATTTTGACCACAACCTTTTCCTCTTCCAATTGCTTGAGCGGCAAAATAGTAGCCATGAAAGCGGTACTGGATGGGAAAGCCATGGTTTGACCGTCAAGCTGCGACAAGCGCTTAATAGGCCCATCCTTGCGTCCCACAATAATGGCGGCGCTTTTACCATCTTTTTCCTTGGCAAAGGCACGGTAACCACTCGCTTTATTCGCTGCCACATAGGAATTGGGGCTCATAAAAGCAATATCGCTTTGCCCCTCCATGATTTGTTGCTGATAGGTCGGAATATCTTTCGCGGTTTTCAATTGCAGGATTACACCCGACTTTTCCGACAGATAATGCAATACCGGAGTCCAACGCTTCGCCAATTCTGTCGGCGACTGTTGGGGCGGAATGCCAAAACTCAACACTGTCATCTCTGCTGCACCAGGCCCGCTTGTGAAAAATAAAGCCAACATTAACAGCCCAAAATTTCCAAGCTTTTTCATGCACTGCCCCTCTTTCTCTCGCAACTGCCGTTCTTGCCGACCTACATTCCCCCTATATAGCGGCAGACTTAACTACTGACTTGAATAGCGGCAGAACACCTCCGGGATCAGTGGCGACCACCTTTTTTAACAATAACAATATGTTTATAAATGATATTATTTATTAAACTTACGCACGAGTTAGCACTCAAAAGACGAGAGTGCTAATATATTAGTTAAGGAGATGAAAACTATGACTTTCGCTGTTGCATTGCCTAACCCCGCTATCGGAAGCTTAGAGAGCTATATCCAGGCGGTGCGCGCATTTCCTATCCTAAGCGCGGAAGAAGAAACCGAGTACGCGCGGCGTTTGCGTGATGAAAACGATGTTGATGCAGCCAGCAAACTGGTTCTATCCCATCTGCGTGTCGTCGTGCATATCGCCCGCGGCTATTTGGGCTATGGTCTGCCGCAAGCTGATCTGATTCAGGAAGGAAATGTTGGCCTGATGAAAGCCGTCAAGCGTTTTGATCCTGAGCGCGGCGTACGTTTGGTGTCGTTCGCTATCCACTGGATCAAGGCTGAGATGCATGAATACATCGTGCGCAACTGGCGCATGGTAAAAATCGCCACCACCAAGGCGCAGCGTAAGCTGTTCTTCAACCTGCGCAGTATGAAGCAAGGCTTGAACACACTTGCCCCGGACGAGGTGAAACGCATCGCCAAAGATTTGGGCGTAAAGCCGGAAGAAGTCAGCGAAATGGAAACCCGGCTCAACGGCGGCGATGTCGCGTTAGAGCCAGGGGGAGATGACGAAGACAATTGTTACGGCCCCCTGGCCTATCTCGCCGACCCCACCGACGAACCGGTGCTGGCGCTGGAAAATAAGCAAAATGAGACACAGCGTGAGCAAGGTCTGGAAAAAGCCTTGGAAACCCTGGATGAACGCAGCCGTCGCATTATCCAGGCGCGCTGGCTCAACAACGATGCGCTGACGCTGCATGATCTCGCCGCTGAATACGGCGTCTCGGCGGAACGCATCCGCCAAATCGAAGCGCGCGCGCTGCAAAAGATGAAAGGCATCATCACGGCAGTAGCGGCCTAAACGTTTCAGTTCTGCGCCAAAAAAAAGCGTCGCCCGTAAATGAGGCGACGCTTTTTTTCGTCTAGCTGTTACGAAAATTTTCTTAAATTCGCAAAAAAACCCGATCTAAATATTCGCAATCAACACCGAAAATAAGGACAGCCACGCCCACGCAATGAGCACCACCACTAGCGTCATTGGCAAATTCTCTTTGGTAAAATACGCCTTAAACATGACCGACTCCCAAAACAATATTAGCTTGTAATTATATAGACTTACGGTGCTTTTTTCAAGCCGTCAGGCTTTTCCCGGCGCTGTGGCAACAAGGGATCATCGTCGTCCATCAAGATACGCTGCGCGGGGCCTTCCATGTCATCAAACTGCCCGTTTTTGATCGCCCAGAAAATGCCCAGGCCGATCAGGAGCAAAAAAATGCCGGTGAGGCCCAAGAGATAGATCAGTGTCGAAGTCATCTTTCAAAAACCCCCTTTGTAACCACAGATAACCACAGATAACCACAGATAAACACGGATAAAACCGCGCAAGGTTTGGTTTTGCATCGGTGTTAATCCGTGGTTGCTTAGTCTTTGACTTAACGTAGCCGCAGTGCATTCACCACCACAATCAAAGAACTCGCCGACATACCCAGCGCCGCCAGCCAGGGAGAAACATAACCTAGCGACGCGACCGGAACGGCAATCAAATTATAGGCGATGGCCCAGGCAAAGTTCTGACGCATGATGCTCATGGCAAGGGTTGACACGCGCAGCGCATGCGCCACCTCCGGCAAGCGCTCGCAGAGCAAAACGATATCGCTGGTCGCGCGCGCAACTTGCGTACCGCCGCCCATTGCCAGAGATACTTGGGCCGCCGCCAACACAGGCGCATCATTCACACCATCGCCCAACATCATCACGACTTCTCCCGCCGCTTGCATCGCGCGCAGCGCGGCGAGTTTGTCTGCGGGTTGCATGCCACCGCGACAATCTTCAATTCCGAGTTGATCGCCGATATGGCGCACGGTGGCGATGTCGTCACCACTGAGAATGCTCAATGGCATGCCACGCGCCTTGAGCGCATCGACCAGGGTTAGGGCGTCCGTGCGTAGCGCGTCGGCCAAATCAAATCTTGCGAGCAGGCGCGTCTCGTCCGCCAGCCAGATTGGGGTCAGCTTAGATTCCGCCGCACGGGGCTTGGCGTGCCCCGCCAACTCGGTGCGGCCAATGAAATAGCGCTTACCTTCGATCACGCCGCTCATGCCGCGCCCCGGCTCATTGCGCGCATCGCTTACCTGTAATAAATCAGTGGGGGCAACGCACGCGAGAAAGGGCTGCGCCAAGGGATGCTCTGATGCTTGCTCCAAGCTCGCGGCCAACTGCTGGCAGCGCAGCGTATCCAGCTCGGCCAGTACATGCGTGGCTTGCAATATCGGTCGGCCAACGGTGAGCGTTCCGGTCTTATCAAACACGACGCGGGTCACCTGCGCTAAGGTTTCTAGCGCGTGGCCGCGTGTAATCAATACGCCCCGCCGCAATAGGTGTGAGCCCGCCGCCGCCAGCGCTGCCGGTGCGGCCAGCGACAGGGCGCAAGGACAGGTCACGACCAATAACGCCAACACGATTTCAAATGCGCGCGAAGCGTCCCTCCCCCACCAAGCGAGCCCGACGAGTGCAGTAACACCCAGCAAGCCCCAGGTGAAATAGCCGCTCACCTGATCTGCAAGTAGCGCGAGACGCGGTTTTTCGGCGAGCGCGTGATCCAGCATGCGCACAATACCTGCGAGCACGGTTTGTTCACCGAGGCCGGTCACAACGATGGTGAGTGGACTATCGAGATTGATGCTACCCGCGATCACGCCACTGCCCGCCTGTTTCGCCAGTGGCCTGCTCTCGCCGGTCAACAGTGCTTCGTCCACCGCACTCACGCCGCTCTCCACCGTGCCATCAGCCGGAAAAGCCTCACCCGGTTTTACCAGCAAGCGATCTCCTGGAATTAATTCCAGCACGGGCACGTATTGTTGTCCCGTATCGCTGACCCGCGTCGCCATGGCGGGGGCGAGCTTGAGCAAATTTTCTGCCGCCTCGACCGAACGCTCGCGCGCATTTTGTTCCAAGAGGCGGGTGCCGAGCAGGAACAAGACAAACATACTGATCGCATCGAAATACACGTGCCCGGTGCCGATTAGGGTGTGGTACACGCTGCCCACAAAAGCGGATACGAGCGCGATCACCACCGGTACATCCATATTCAAATGTCGGCTCCTGAGTGCCGACCATGCCGCGCTGTAGAAAGGCTGTGCGGCATACGCCATGACCGGCAGGGTCAGCGCCAAACTGGCCCAACGCAACAGGCTGACGCTGTCTGACGCCATGCCATACCAGTCGCCCGCATACAGGCCGACGGCGAACATCATTACCTGCGCCGCAGAAATGCCCGCGATGGCCAGCCGTCGCAAATCAGTCTTGCGGCGTTTATCGCGTAAGGCTGCCGCACTTTGCGCGTTATAAGGGTGGGCGTGATAACCGAGCAGCTGAATCTCGGCCAGTATGTGCGATAAGGCTATCGCGCGCTCATCCCACACAATACGCGCGCGATGGCTGCCGTAATTCACCTGCACCGACTGCACACCAGGCAATTGCATGAGATGCCGCTCATTCAACCACACGCAAGCCGCACAAGTGATGCCCTCCAGAATCAGCACGGCCTGCTTCAGATGCGGGCCTGTCTCCAACACAAAGCTATGTTGAATTTGCGGATGATCGTACAAGCGCAATTGTTCCAACACCGTTGGCAACATCTCGCGCCCACGTTGTGGCAATTGGGTACGGTTTTGGTAGTAATCAGCGAGACCATTATCGACAATCGCCTGCGCGACGGCCTGACAGCCACGGCAACATAAGGCTTGGGGCGATTGCGCGATGTTCACAGAAAAATCGACCCCGCGCGGGATGGGTTCACCGCAGTGAAAACACACGACGCTCATGGCTTGCGCTGCTGCTCCGCCTGTTCCTTCAGATGCTCGTTGACCGGCTTGGCGGCATCCTCTCCGTGCGGCATCACACCGGGAAAGGAAGTATGCGCGCCGCCCTTTTCAGCGCCTGGCATGAGCTGCTGCGCCACGCTATCTGGCAAGCCATGGGTCGCCACATAGATAAAAATGCCATCAATCACGAACAGGATGGCAAAGAAAATGATGAGTGTTTTAGGTGCCCAGTGCATCTTTTTGGCAGCAACACCTGGGTGTGAGCCACGCAGGCTCAGAATCACCGCCGTCGCGATAAATACCACCCCATGCATTGCCACCACATCCAAGCCAGGCCAGTTGCGCGCGGCGAATGCGGAGTAGGTTAATAAAAGCGCGCCGCCGCTCACCACCGCACGCCAGTAATGCGGCAGGCGCAGTAGGCCCAGCAGAAAATACAATACGGCGATGAGTCCTGCGCCGCCAAATAGGGTGAGCAATATATTCATAACACATCCTTTGCATAAAAACGGGCGCGGGCGAAATGCCGCTCGGTGGGGCGCGATTGCGGCGTAATGGAAAAGTCGAATTGCGTGATGGTTGCGGCCTG